>VGWY01000104.1 GCA_016873575.1 Nitrospira sp.
GCAATCGGCTCAAAGCCACCATTTGCTGGAATTTCACAAAGAACGACGCTCGAAAAAAATTGACCAGATTCTACGAGACTATTAAGAATTAAGTTTACAAAGCACTAGTTAGAATGTATTTTGAATGATGGTAACCCAAGAAACAGAAATCTTCACCTAACTTTGCACACACACCCCTTAGCATGGTCGTTCCTTTTCACAATCATTGATTTTGATTGACACACATTTTTTATATTCTTGTGGTGCAAGGAATAATCGGACGGCATCCTTGTTGTGGGCTTTCTTCAGTTCTCTCCTAAAAATGTCTTTTCTCTTTCGAAGTGAGGGAAACACTATCGAGCCAGTCTCTTTAAATTGGAAGGAGACGTACTTTGTCGGTCTCCTTGGTTTAATTTAAACAGCAGCAAATACTCTCATCACTATATTTCCTTCTGTAATGATTACGTGACCACTCGATTCAGTTCCGTTTGTTTGTGGCTGAAGTAATGTTCTCGTTTCAGACGTAGCGATGCCTCCTCCCGATGACAGCCTCGTGGCTCTTTTCACCGGATGTGAACTCGCGGTGCTCCTTACCCACCCTCTAATATCGGTGCTAAGTCTTAACTGTTTTCATTGATATTATTGGGCATTACTGCTAAAAATATACAGGTGATCAATATCCTGAAATGGCTGACATGAGGCGTCGGAAAGAAATTTCAGGGAAACAATTAAGAAGAAAGACCTTGAGCTTCCCGACGAGGCAACAGGATTTTGCGAGTGAGATGACTATCTGCGTTTTTTGCAAGGAGTGGATATGCGAAGTCACATAAACCCAGCTGATGGCGAGCGCCGCGCAATGGTTGGATATGTGCCCCAGTATGCTGCGGCTGCGGAATTGATTTATGACTCCCTATTACATGGAACTTTTGAGTGGGTAAAGATCGCTGACCCTGAGGCAGGACGGGTTGATGACATTCAGATCGCATCGCCTGGGCGCATTGACGCTCATCAGGTTAAGTGGGGTGAGACCATTCAAAATATCAGCTTTCGAGATCTCACTTCCGATAAGAAAAGCAAGGATAGCTCACCTAAGCCGAACCTTATGAAACAGCTGGCAGACGGCTGGCAACGGCTGACTAGTCTATATCGGGATCGCGAAATATATGTCCATCTCATTACTTGCCATGTACCGTCATCTACCGCAAAAATACCATTCGATCAGCCGCCGCCAGCAGAGACGAGTTTACAAGGTTTTCTTCGTGACTGCTGGCTTGATAGAAGTTGGACAAGAAATGGCTTCCCAGGCATACCGTCCGGCTGGCATTCAGCCATAACTGAAATTCAAAAAGCCACCGACTTAAAAGATAATGAACTCTTCATTTTCCTGGAACACTGCGACCTTCATTTCCAGTATAGGGTTTCATTAAATGGAACTAACACGAGATCAGAGAGTCGTCGTAACAAGGATATCGAGCAGCTCTTCAAGCTTATTATCGAAATGGCAGGTGGCGAGCGAAGGATTATCCAGTTATCCTGTACCGAACTTCTTAGGCGGTTGGGCTGGGAAACCCGCTTCAAATCGTACTTCAAGCATGAGTTTTGGATTGATGAGAGGCTGTATCATCCCATCACAGACACAATAGCCGAATTGGAAGCGGGCATAGATCATTTCACCAAAGGATATATAGCCCTTATAGGAACGCCCGGTTCAGGAAAATCAACTACGCTTACTCAGTTCCTCCGTTACCGAAAAGGGGTTAGAGTAATCCGTTACTATGCCTTTGTTAGAGACGACACCCAACTCGGTCGCGGCGAGGCTGTTAATTTCTTACATGACATAGTTATCGCACTGAAAGAACAAGGTATTCGCGGGATAGAAAGAAGCAATCCTGAGACACGAGAGGAATTGCTGGACCAGTTGAGCTCTCAGCTGTCAGAATTGGGTGAGCATTGGAAGCAAGATGCAGTTAAAACGTTAATTCTGGTTGACGGACTGGATCACATTGAAAGAGAGCAATCCCCAGAGAGATCATTACTCAAAGATTTGCCATCACCGGAGAACTTCCCCGACGGCGTTCTATTTATTCTCGGATCTCAAAAAGTCAATCTGGAAGGATTATCCACACGCATTAAAGCTCATTTGCAGGAACAAGATAGAACTCTTGTCATGCACGCACTTTCCAGACAATCGGTTTTTGCAATAACCGATGCTGCCCCTCTTGAAAGTTTATTATCGGAGCACCAAAAAGATAAAATTTTACGGCTTTCAGATGGACATCCTCTTGCACTAATTTATTTGCTTCAAAAACTGCAACACGTTGAAAATAGCCAGGTTGATGCGTTGCTGGATTCTGTCGATCCATATAAAGGGCATATAGAACAGGACTATGAGGTCTACTGGAAGAGCATAGAAACGGATGTAGGAACCCGTGAGCTTCTTGCGCTTATGTCTCGATTGAGGGGGGCTATTTGTCTGTCAGATGTCTTGTCCTGGTCCAGAGAAGAGACTGTCAGACGCATGATAAACACGGCTGGACACTATTTCCGCAAAGAGACTGACGTACAATGGGTCTTCTTTCATAACAGTTTCCGTCAATTCATACTGATGAAGACGGGAAGAAACCTATTGGATCACGAAGACTTAAGTAAGCATAAAGGTTATCACTTGCAGCTTGCTGAATATGCTTCCAAAGCGCCATTTGGATCTGCGTGGTCATGGGAAGAACTTTACCATCGGGCATGTGCCAGAGATAATCATGGCGTAATTGACCTCGGTTCGCAGAACAATCTCAGAAAACAATTCTATTCGCTGCGTCCCATAGAAGATATTCTTGATGACATAACCTTATGCCTTAAAGCCGCGAGAGAAGAATTGGACGGTCTCGCAGTCGTCAGAGCGTTGCTGATTGAATCAGAACTGCGGGAGCGTAATAGAAATCTTGAAGAGACTGACATACCTCGGCTACTGCTTGAGCTGAAAGACACGCAAGCTGCAGTTGACTACGTCATTCGAGGGCGAGAGCTTAGAGTATCAGCCACAGAAGCTTTAAAGTTTTGCTCGATACTGATTACAAGAGGAAATGTAGAAGCCGCAAGAATCATATTTGATGTTGCTGAACCATTGGACATACTGAAGGGATTGGAAAGTGTAGAAGGGGGTCGAACGGGCAACTTAACGGAAGCTAAGGCTTGGGCTAATATTGCTCATTACTTTAGATCCCTTGAAAGTATCTTTCAGGTAGTCGATCAGCTTCGTGCCGATTTGAAATCTTTTCATGGCTGGGATCCTAATGACGCAAACGGGTATGTGCGTCACTCTGTCCTGAAGTCTTTGGCAAATGGCATTTTTGAAAGCAGGAATCCTGGGAAAATAGAACCATTCAAAAAATATTTAGGAGAACGCGCTGATGCAAAAGATATTCTTCTCCATATGGACTTCCAGGCTTGCTATGAACGTAGGAACAATTTAGAGGCGGATGCTGCTCTGGAGAGAATTTTGCTCTGGGCTGCTCAGAATGACTTAGACGAGAGTGAGAAGACCTTGATTGCTGAGTACTTGTTCCGCATCAGAAGCGACAAAAAAGCGGCTGCTCAATGGATTGAAACTATCGCACAACCGAATTTATACAAGGATGAAGTAGGTAGTGAATGGCGTAGTCTTTCACCGTTTCTTCAGCGAATACGCCTCAACAGGCTGAAAGCAGCTTTAGGTGTGCCTGTTGATCCAGTGGTTGCAGTACCCGATAGCGAAGACGAACGACAAAAGGCTGCTGTGCTTTTTGAACGGATGCTTGTCATTCTTGCTAACGTTTGGGGTCGTTCATGGAAAGGGAAGCAGATCAGCCCTTCCGAAATACTATCTCAAATTCACCCTGCACTTGTTTTGTTCAATAGGCGCGAACACGGTACGGAGGATTGGACCACGTGGTATCGATTCAAGCGTGCAGCACCAGATTACTTCTCATTTCTAATAAAGGCAGTGGCTACCCATGGAACTAATGCGATTGAAGTGCTCGCAAGGGCATTTGAATCACAATGGAACAATAAAGAAACGCAGCATTACTGGAATAAGGGGTGGAGGCGACATATTGCTCTTGAACTTTATCGTGCCGGTTCCTCATTAGAATCTACATTAAGTCATTTTTCGAAAATCGAAGAGGAGATGGGCATATGGGATGATATAGATGAACGTTTACGGGACTGCGAGGAACAGGCGCTGGCCTGGATCGAAATTGGAGAGCCGCAGCGAGCACAAGCTTTGCTGCCGCGAATGTTAGAATCGGCTTTCGGGATTTATCACGACAAGGATTATAGATTCCAGCATTGGGTAGAATGGCTTTCAAGGTATAACGCGGAGCAAAGGGTAGGCATTGCAGATCGTGTTAGGCGATTCTCTGGAGCCCTCGTTGTTTTGGAAAATACAAGCCGAGGACGTTACGTTCAAGACGGGGCAAGAGATCTCATAGAGACTACAGCCTTATGGAATCAAGTATATGCGTTGTCATTATGTAAATGGTTGTTGGATAATAAATCTCTTCTATTTGAAAATGCCGTTGAAGGCTTGTTGCTGGCTGCATTGAAGATATCCGCTCCACCTGTTGAAATTATCCTTAGTGTCATAACACATCTATTGATTCCTTTTCAGTCAGGCGCTTCTGCGGAGTTTGCATCACTTTTTGCCGAGAAATGCTTAGAGGTAATAGGCAAGGAAAAAACGGATGAACTCCTGAGAACTCTTGCAACGACAATCGATACAAAGGCATATCCAACTGATCGTAATGAATGGTGGCGTGGACTTTCTAAAGGGCTCAGGCAGGGTGGTACTGTTTCTTCATGGATTGAAGCAAAGGTTGGGAGGTCTCCCAAGAAGGACGACGGCACAACTTATCCGAAAGTGACTCTGCAATCTGGTGAAACCCTAAGAGCAGAAGATATCCTTTCCATTGTAGACTCCTATGAAACTTTCTCAGGTTTGTTAGATTCAATATCAGCTGCGGAATATTTCGCCTGGGAAAAGATTCTTCCTCGGATTATAGGCGAATTGAATTATGATCAGCTCGGCATAATAAAAGAGAAACTTGAGAAATTTAAGCTTAATCAAACAGCACTATATTTTTTCGCGCGGCGGCTGCTTGAGCTCGGATATAAAGAGGAGGCTCGTCAAATTGCTGATGAAATAATGAAACTCTCTTCTCCACGAGGCTGGAATCCGCATTATGACGGAGGCTCGCGGCTTGCGGCAGCCCAGAGTCTTATTGATTTGGAAAAGGAGGAGGGCCGCAGAGCAGCCTTTAGAATGTTTATTGATGACTATCTGGCGGAGATACGATATCCAACTGACCTGCTTTGGAGTCTGGAAAAGTTAATTCCTATCTTCTTCGAAAAATTATCTATAGGGGCTCTCTGGGATGAAATTGAACAGCATGTCTATCAGATTTACGATTTCTCGCATGCTGCTGAATTCCCACCAGCGCCGCCGGACGCTATCGAGATGCACTCATCAATGTTGATCGAACTTCTACAGTTTACCCTTGCGATGCCCGTTCCGGAAATACGACAAGAAGCGCTTAAGGCGATGTGCCAAATTATTGATATTAGGGCAGCTGATGAAGCAATGGTTGAGATATTACGAGAACTATTGACAGGTGGAGAGTCGGAACAGATTTGTGCCCTCTCCATATTAGAAGTCGTAAAGGACTTGCGGCCGGATTTCATCAATTTTCTTGCAGATGAATGTATTCAGCTAAGTGATTCTCCTAATATACTGGTGCGTCTGATGGCTGTCGGTATTACAGAAGCACTGCACCTGCAAAAGAAGGAAATAGAAAAGGCACGCATAGAACTGCCAGTCACTTAATCACTTAAACTGCCGGATGTGGTTATGCCCGAATATACCATTCCTTTAGACGCCATTCCGGCTGGACAACCATATCCTGATTCACATGACCCGCTTGAAATGGTCCGACCTTTTAACCCCTGGTTCAACATATTGTCAAAATTGTCGAATATACCCGTGCAGAATTTGTTGGCACGAGCCGTGCTCTTAATGAAAATCCTTAGCCCATCGGATAAGTGGGATAAGAAAGCCGAGAAGAACCTTCAAGGCTGGCTAAGTGCAGCCGGTCTGAAGTTGAGCTTTAACCGACCTAGGCCTTCGCTTGCGTTTCAGGCTTTTTGTCATGTCCTTGCCGAACTTACTGATGCGAAAGTTGTCAGTGAACATTCTTTATTTCTGTTGAAAAAGGAGATCGTCATACATGAACCGATTCTATCACTTGTAGAACCTACACCGCGACCGCGCGAGATCACTATTCCTACAAGTGATGATATCGGGACCTATCCGAGAAAAAATTGGGGAGATGCCAGTCATGAATCTCTGCACTTTCTGCCTGGGCGGCTGGAAGACGGTCGTTTGATTCTTGCTGAGCTGACTCGTATTGTTCGCTTTGAATGGGAAATGCCGGGAGAATATCGCTTTTCGATGGTATGCCACAAGGACTGGCCAGAACCGGACAATTTGCGGCATGCATACGATTTCTTCCCTTTCAGTTCACATTGGCACGCAAGCTTTTATCCCAATCTAAAAGATGCCTCCGAGTGGCCTTCCATCGCAATCCTTGCGAAACCACTTCAAGTTGAATTCGGCGGTATTGAATGGCTTGCTATTAATCCTGCAATACCATTGAGACTGGGCTGGAAACTCAGTAAGGATGGGCTTTTCCGTTGGCTCGACTCAGAAGAGGCGACTGCCGTGGAAAGTGTATGGTGGAAGGACGGTCCTATTCGTCGCATGCCGCCACGTTTTCACGAAGTATGTTCAGAAGGTTGGTTAGTGGTGGCACCTGGTAAAGCAGCAAATGATATTAGCAAGGTTATAGGACAAGCCATTCAGCTGCGTGCAATAGTCCGACGTTATAAAAAACAGGGCGAAAAAGAAGAAAGATTAATGTTGAGCTTTGATCGTAAGGTGTGGTTTCACGGACATAGATAATTTCTATGAAGAGCAGTTGGTTCATGCATTGGTAATAGTGCATAGCACACCGTGCTTCTGCATTTGCTCGAGCATTTCCAATAGTACCCCGCAGGATGATTAAGAGTGCTTGAGTTTCGGTTACTGTGAGCATCTATTACAACCTGTCTTATCTCTGAAATGTTTGCTTGTGGCTGTACTATTCGCTCAGTGGTAAATACCCAGCGCGCGAGTTTGATGAAGGAAGCAACAATATACTTGGCAGTGTCTGATAGATCAAAGCCTAATAAATAGAATTAAGTAGCTCTCTTTTCACGCTGTCTCTTCATTCTCTCTATTGCTACCATCAAGAGTGAGATTGCAGTAGGTGTAACACCGGGTATCCTGCTTGCCTGGCCGAGATTTGCTGGTCTTACCTCCTGTAACTTACTCAGAATTTCTTTTGAAAGCCCATTCACAGTAACATAATCAAAGTCATCAGGTATCCTTTTCCCCTCGACCTTCTTAAGCTTCTCGGCCATCTCCAGTTGGCGAAGGATATAGCCTTCGTATTTGACCTGTATCTGGACGTGCTTTTTAATCTCATCGTTAAGGTGTTCCTCGGAAGGTGAATTTTCATCTATGAATGAATATGTTATCTCCGGTCTTTTTAAAAGCTGTTCGAGGGACTCGCTCTTATTTTCATCTAATTTTATGCGTCTCTTTTTAAGACGCTGAAGCTCTTCATGGATAAGCCTCTTTTTCTCGATAAATCTTTGATAAACAGCCTTCTCAAGAAGTCCGATGTTATATCCTTTATCCATTAAACGCAAATCAGCATTGTCGTGTCTTAAAAGGAGTCTATACTCTGCCCTCGATGTAAACATCCTGTAAGGTTCATTGGTGCCCTTTGTTATGAGATCATCAATGAGTACACCTATGTATGCCTCATGTCTCCCTAATATCAAGGGCTCCCTGCCCTGAAGTTTCAGAGATGCATTGATACCAGCCATAACCCCTTGTGCAGCAGCCTCTTCATACCCGGATGTACCGTTTATCTGACCGGCAAGGAAGATGCCGTCAATACTTTTTGTTTCAAGGCTGTGCTTGAGCTGTGTTGGATATACAAAGTCATACTCAATTGCATATCCAGGCCTCATGATCTCAACTTCTTCAAGTCCCGGTATAGTCCTTACAAACTTAACCTGCACATCGTAGGGAAGACTTGTTGGTATTCCATTTGCATAATATTCTTTTGTCTCGAGCCCTTCTGGTTCAAGAAATACCTGATGCCGTTCACGCTCTGCAAACCGTACAACCTTGTCCTCTATTGATGGGCAGTATCTTGCTCCTATCCCCTTAATTTTGCCGCTGTAAAGGGGTGAACGGTCAAGATTGCCAAGGATGATCTTATGTGTCTCACTGTTTGTATGGGTTATATAGCAGGGAAGTTGGGGATTGGTAATTTTGTCTGTACTGTGTGAAAATGGCAGAGGCGGGTCATCCCCATACTGTGGTTCTGTCTTTGAAAAATCTATAGTCTTTGCATCAAGCCTTGGAGGGGTGCCTGTTTTCAGACGACCCATTTTAAAGCCCAACTCTTTTAGTGAATCAGAAAGCCCGATTGATGGGAATTCTCCAGCCCTTCCAGCGGAAAAGTTCTCAAGTCCGATGTGGATTAATCCTTTTAAAAATGTACCTGTCGTAACGATAATTGCCTTTGCTCCGTAAAAAATACCAAGAGATGTAAGAACTCCCTTTACTTTCCTATCCTCTACGACTATTTTTTCTATGAGAGCCTGCTTTACATCGAGATTTTTCTGAGACTCGATTACATTTCTCATTGTAATCCTGTATAAAACCCTGTCTGCCTGTGCCCTCAGAGACCAGACTGCAGGCCCTTTACTCATATTGAGCATCCTAAATTGAATCCCTGCCTTGTCTGTTACCTTCGCCATTTCACCTCCGAGTGCATCAATCTCCCGAACGAGATGACCCTTAGCAAGTCCTCCGACAGCAGGATTACATGACATCTGGGCAATTGTATCG
>VGWY01000105.1 GCA_016873575.1 Nitrospira sp.
CGTATCAGGAATGTGATCATGATTTTTTTCATAGAGTGATTTTTTGGCTTGACAAAAGGTTTTCTTCTTGATACTGTTATTCTGCAATCATTAAAAATCTAAAACATGAAAGGGGGGAAGATTAATGACAAAAGCAGAACTTATCGACAAAATCGCATCAGGTGCAGGGTTGAGCAAAGCAGATGCTTCAAAGTCACTGGATTCTATCCTGAACTCAATCAAGGTTGCCCTGAAGAAAGGGCAGAAAGTTACTCTTGTTGGTTTTGGAACATTCTCAGTTGTTAAGAGGAAATCAAGGAAAGGCCGCAATCCAAGGACAGGTGAGGTTATTACAATCTCTGCTGCCAAAATACCGAAATTCTCAGCCGGCAAGGCGCTCAAAGACGCTGTTAGATAATCCGACAATTTATGGACAGGGGCAAACGTAGTTTGCCCCTTTTATTTTATTCACTACTTTTTACTACCCCAGCATTGGTTATAAAAAAGTGAAGCTCCCCGCAGCAAGCTGCGAGGTATCCAAAACATGAATAATTCGTATTTCGTTGTCATTCCGCACTTGTCGGAGCGACTCTCAGCGAAGTCGGAGCGACCCTGCGCGGAGATCCGCTTCGGGACTCGCATCGAGATGCGGAATCCAGGGTTTCCCGTGAAAACGGGAATCTATTTCCTTTATTAATACAAACGCACTAAATTATAATACATAAAATCTCTCCTCTCCCCTCTTTGGAAAAGAGGGGATGAAAGGGAGGGAATTGTTTGGAAAACCCGAAAGCAGAGCTTCGAGGGATTCTTTTGATTAAAAAGTATCTGCAAAGAGTTATAAAAAATGAAAGGAGGAATGTATGCTCGCAGAATTCAGCATTGTACCGATAGGTGTTGGCAGCAGTATCGGTGACCAGCTTGCTGAGGTTTTAAAGATCGTTGATGCAAGCGGACTCCCCTATAAGGTTAATCCCATGGGTACGGTTGTCGAAGGTGAATGGGATGAGATAATAAAGCTCATAAAAAGATGCCACAAGACTGTCATGAAATCCGGCGAGAGGGCACTGACAAGTATATCAATAGATGACAGGAAAGGTAAGCCGAACAGGATAGAGGAGAAGGTAAAATCAATAGAAAAAAGGATTGGCAAATCTCTCAAGAAATAAACTTGAACACAGGTTTATCCCTGAGTAAACTGCCTGATAAATCTCTCTTCATCTTCACGAGCTTTCAGGTGGCCTCTGAGTTTTTCTTCAAGCAGTTCCTTGAGCATTCTTGAGTAAACAGGTCCGGGGTGAATACCCATATTCTTGAGATCATTTCCTTTCAGGATTGTCTTTACATTTCTTAAATCAGTGAGATATCGGGACATCGCTTTTTGTTTCTGCCGGTCTTTGCTTATGGCCATTGCAAACAGAATCGTTTCGAGCTTGATTTTGTTCAGGAGGTTATAGATTCCCACAGTGTCATCGTGAGGAAGTTTCTTCAATATCTCTTTTGCCTGAGACATGCTATTCATGATTATATCTCTGACCCTTGGGGGCGGTGATAACCTTTCAATGACAGCCTTTATATCTTCATCCGTCAAACCGGATAGTAGCGCCATGAGATATAGAATCCCCTTGTCCGTCCTTTCTTCAAGGAAAAGGAGATTGAACCATGAGATGGTCTCCTGCATTGATTTGAATGTTGCTTCAAGTTCGTCATTCAAAATAATGTTTGGATGTATAACCTTCAAAAGGCCAAAATCAGAAAGCCTCTTCAGCGTCCTGAGTGGTTCAGTCTCATTGAATGATAGGCGGAGTTCTTCATACAACCTTGTGCCTGAAAGCCTGTCAAAGAGGTTCATTTTTATTGCTAACTTTATGAGGTTGTCTGTATGTTTGCTGATCTTGAATCCAAACCGTTCAGAGAATCTGATTGCCCTGAATGCCCTTGTTGGGTCTTCGATAAAACTCAGGTTATGGAGTAACCTGATGGTCTTCTCTCTCAGGTCTCTCTGACCACCAAAGAAATCTATGAGAAGCCCGAAATCCTTTGGATTCAACTTGATTGCAAGGGTATTGATGGTAAAGTCCCTCCTGTAAAGGTCTTTCTTGATTGATGATGTCTCGACCTTGGGAAGTGCTGCAGGTGACTCATAGTATTCTGTTCTGGCTGTTGCCACATCGAGTTTGAATGTATCGGTAATTACCTGGGCAGTACCAAACGTCTGATGTGTTCTCACCTTTGCATTCAGTCTTTCACCAAATGCCTTTGCAAAAGAAATTCCATCCCCCTCGATAACGATATCAATGTCAAGATTTGCTTCACCACGTAGCAGGTCCCTTACTGAACCACCAACAAGATATGCAATAAAGCCTGATTCCTCTGCTACCTCTCCAGAAAGCTTGAGGATTTTGTAGATCTCAGAAGGAAACCTCTCCTTGAGCCAGGAAGAGAGATTTCTGCTGATAGAGGGTTTTTCCTTTGTAACCGTCTCTTCGATCCTTCTCCTCCTCAGAAACTCTTCATACAGTGTACGGAGGAGGTCTGTTCTCGTTATTGCACCAATGATCCTGTCATCGTCCAAAACAGGCATAAACCGCTGGTTCTGCTCAATCATAAGTCTTTCTATATCTCTGATAGGTGTGTGAGGGCCAACTGTTATTGCATCTGTCGTTGAGAATTCCATTGATTTGCTCTTTCCAAAACCGTGGAAGAGGGCCTTCTCCACAATCTCACGAGATATGATCCCGGCATATTTTTCTTCCCTCAATACTGGCAGGACATTCACCCCGTAACGGGTCATCATTGCCTCTGCCTCTTTGATGGAAGAATCCCCATGGATGCTAATCACAGGGCTTGTCATGATATCAGATGCAACCTTTCCAGGCTTCACATATTTGTGCAATAACTCTGTTAATCTCTCCTCAACAACTTCGAGCGATGCCTCTTTTATCGTTGCCGAGGCTGCTGTTGGATGTCCTCCGCCACCGAATTCCCTCATCACCATTGATACATCCATTTCCGGAACCTTGCTCCGGGCCACCATCAGTATCTTTCCTTCCATGCTGAGCAGGACAATCACCGTATCAATTTCTTCCATATCCATCATCCTGTGGGCAAGGTGTGCTGCATCCCCGAAATAACCCTCTCGGGATGCCTTTGCAATTCTTATCCTGATGCCCCCTATGAGCATCTCTTTTGATGACTGGACAAGTTCGTTCAGGAGGTCAAGCTCTTCCATGCTCATTTCCATTTTTAAAAAGCTTGATACAATGTTCAGATTTGCCCCCCTTTTTAAGAGATATGAAACGGCAATAAGGTCCCGTTCAGTCGTTGAAGGAAAAAGAAGACTCCCTGTCTCTTCATATATTCCCAAGGCTAATATCGTTGCCTCAATGGGGGTAGGAGGCAATCTTCTCTGTTTCAATATCTCTGTAAAGATTGTTGCGGTTGCCCCTACATTCTCAATACTTTCCTCATCTCCCCTGATATCACCTTCATGGAATGGATGGTGATCATAGATGTGTATCTTAATGCCTTTGTTGGAAAGTAATTCCGCAAGTGGACCAATCCTGCCCGGTATCTTTGTGTCAACGATAATCAGCCTTGTAGCCTTCGAAAGGTCGATGTCCTTTATGCGCTTTATTTCAACAGGCTGGAAAGCCTCGATGAAATCCCTCAGTTTTTTCTCCTGAGAACCCGGGAACACGATTACCGCATCAGGGTACAGCTTCTTTGCCGCAATCATTGATGCAAGAGAATCAAAATCTGCATTGATATGAGAGGTTATGATATCCACGATTTATTGTAGCAGTTATTACTTATAAGTTGTTAGTTGTCAGACTGAAAACTGGAAACTATATATAGCGTCAAAAATCATTGCGTATTAACAGTCATTCCCGCTTGTCGGGAATCTTTCTTCAAGGAAGGATGCCGGACAAGCCGGCATGACAAAGTGTGCAAAATTCAAGAAATATGCGCAAATATATATGATGCTGTGTATAAAAACTGACAACTATTTATAAGGCTGGATATATAACAACCTGATCGCGTCCCTTATTCTTTGCTGTAAACAGTGCATTATCAGCAAGGGTAATCAGGTCATCAGGTGTTTTAATTTTTTCATCAGGACTACTGGCTATTCCTATACTTACCGTTATTTCACTCTCCCCCTTGAGTGCCTTAAAATGATTTTCCTTCACTGCCTTTCTAATTCGCTCTGCCTCATGCAGAGCACCTGCAGAAGATGTCTGCGGGAGGAGCATGATAAATTCTTCACCACCATATCTGGCAAAGATATCAGACTTCCTCGTATAACCTTTCACAAGTTGAGCAAATTCTCTGAGGACGATATCCCCAATCCTATGGCCATATGTATCATTGATCTTCTTGAAGTAATCTATGTCGACCATTATGCAACTTAATGGAGTGTTATATCTCCCTGCCCTGCTGAATTCTTCCTCAAGTCTGTTGTAAAAATATCTGATGTTATAGATTCCTGTAAGGAAATCGGTCACAGCCAGCTTCTCGAATACGGTCTTTTCTTTTTCTATTTTATTGTACAAGAATGCATTATAGAGGACATTTGCTGACGCATTAGCAATAGCAGTACACAGTCTGATCTCCCTTTTTGTAAAAGGATTCTCTGATCTTGACGCCCTCAGTAATAATGTGCCAATGATTTCATCCCGAAAAAAAACAGGTATTACTAAAAGAGAGCGAATACCTATTGACTCTATTACGTCCCGCACCTCTTTCATGATAGGGTTTCTTGAGGCATTTTTTACCACGACAGGTTTTTTCAATAATAAGACCTTCTTAATCTCAGGGTATTTCTGGAGATCAATTTTGAGATTTGTGACCTCAGGGCTTTCAGATGTAGAGATAACGGAGGCATACCTTTGGTCCTCAACATCGATACTGATCATGGAACATCTTGTTACCTTTATCATCTCTGAAATCTTTTTGACCATAAGATAGAGGACCTGCTGCGGGTTTATAGTTGATGAAATGAGGGACAGAAGGTCAACAATTCCTTCAAGGTCTTTCTTTTCTTTATAGAGGTTTTCGATCCAACTTTTCTCCTCTGTGACTAACTTGAGTTTGTGCTCGAGTTCTTCCTTATGGAAAGGACTGAGTAGATAATACTCAATGTCAGATTTGACCACAGAGCGAATGCCATCGGTAACATTCGTAGATACCGTTGCTATGACAGGACAATCAACCTCTGTAGGACTCATATGTTGAAGGCCATCAGGACTGCTAACAATAAGTGCCCCAGGTCGCATTTTTGCCAGTTGCTTCCTTAAATTATCCTTATCTCTTTTTAGGAACATTGCTGAATAAACATCGTTTGTCCTAAAGAAGGATTTCAGAAATTTCAGGACATTTTTATCCTTCTCATAAATCAGTATCTGTTTTTTTACCTTCTTCTTTTGAGTCATATATTTATCTCATTATTGCACATTTTTTAAAAGATGTCTAAAGAAAATGCAGATCTTGAGTTAATAGTATGTGTTTATTGTTTCCTCTTGATAGCTTTCTTGATTACCCTGTAGCTCATTGTATTCAGAATGTCCTTCTTCTCAAGCCAGCCCCTCCGTGCAATCGAGACACCATATGCCATATAGTCGAACTGATTGGTTATATGGGTATCAGTGCTTATTACGATCTGCACTCCCATCTCTTTTGCCATCTTTACGTGTATATCATTCAGATCCAGTCTGAGAGGATATGCGTTAATCTCAATCACTGTCCCTGTCTCTTGAGCTACTTTCAGAATCTGGTTCATATCAACATCATAGGGATCCCTCTCACCAATCAATCTGCCCGTTGGATGGGCAATAATGTTTATAAAAGGATTTCTCATAGCGGATACCAGTCTCTTTGTTATCTGCTCTTTACTCTGTCTGAAACCTGAATGTATAGAGGCAACAACAATATCCATCTCTTTGAGGACATCATCAGGGAGATCCATAGTCCCGTCACTTCTTATGTCCATCTCTATGCCTGCTAACAGCCTGAATCCCCGCAATCTTTTATTGATCGTCTCTATCTCCTTCTTCTCTTCCATCAGTCTTTCTGCATTTAGACCCCTCGCTATACCAAGTCCCTTTGAGTGGTCTGTTATTGCTATATATTTATACCCCCGCTCCCTCGCCGCATCTATGAGCTCCTCAAAATCATGGCTCCCATCGCTCCATTTACTGTGGACATGGAGATCACCTTTGATATCACTGAGTTCAACGAGCTTCGGAAGCCTTCCTGTAAATGCCGCTTCAATCTCACCTGTATCTTCCCTCATTTCCGGTGGGATATAGGGAAGTCCTAAAATCCTGTATATGTCTTCCTCTTCCTTTCCCCCAAGTTTCCTGTCATCCTTTTCCCTGAATATTCCATATTCATTTATCTTGAGCCCTGCTTTTACTGCCATTTCTCTCAATCGTATGTTATGCGCCTTGCTTCCTGTAAAATATGCAAGTGCAGCGCCAAAGCTGTCCTCTTCAACAACACGAAGGTCAACCTGCAATCCTTCTTTAATAATGATGCTCGATTTTGTCGGTCCATGCATCAGGACATCCTTAACATGGGGGAGATGGATAAAGGTATTCATTACCTCTTTAGGATTTTCTGATGTTGCAAGGATATCTATGTCCTTAATCGTATCCTTCCACCTTCTGATACTTCCTGCAATACTCAGTTTGTTCACAGGAGCCTTCTTCTTCAGGTGTTCAAGGATATCATTGGCAAGAGGCAGTACCTTCCCCAATGGCTGCCTTTCCATCCCCCGCTTGAGCATCTCTATCCCTTTGAGTATATTTTCCTCTGTCTTTTCCTTTATCCCGGGCAGACCACTGAGCTTATGTTCCCGTGCAAGACGCTCAAGGTCTTGTAAATCTTTTATCTTTAATCTCTCGTAGAAAAGTTTTGCAGTCTTTGGGCCAAGGCTTGGTACTGAAAGAAGCATACTAAGGCCTTCAGGAACTTCTTTTTTGAGGTCTTCATAAAACTGAAGCCTTTCTGTCTTTACATATTCCTCTATCTTGCCTGCAAGGTCCTGTCCGATTCCAGGGATTTTCATGAGTTCATCTTTCGGCGTTTCTGCAATATCCCTTGTCAGTCCTTCTATATTCAGTGCTGCACGCCTGTATGCCCTAATCCTGAAAGGGTTTTCACCCTTTATCTCAAGCAGGTCAGCAATATCATTAAAAATCCTTGCAATCTCCTGATTCTTCATGAGAAAAGTATAACAGAAATTAATGCATATCTTGGCAATTGATGTTCTGATAGCATTGATAGTCTGTTCGATTGATAAATATCAGTAAGGTATTCGATAAAATTTTCCCGGAGAGCTGTTTGAGTATCTTCTCTAAATCTTCCCGTGAAATCCAGTAACAGCGCAACTTAATCAATCCTTGGAATGCTGCACAGTATACCCGGGAAATGACATTCCCAAAATCAGTTTTATCTTACAAAAGCATTAAAAATCCAGCGGACTTTTGGCCTCTTTCACAGTCCTGCTCGGCACGCAATGGGTATAGATCATTGTGGTCCTGACATCGCTGTGGCCGAGAAGTGCTTGGATCGTCCTTATATCATAATTGGCCTGCAGCAGATGCGTGGCGAAACTGTGGCGGAAGGTGTGAGACGAGACGCGCTTTGTGAGCTTGGCCCGACGGACAGCCTCGTAAAGCGCCAGCTGGATGTGTGTTTCATGAAGATGATAGCGCCGAAGTTCCCTGGTGCCCTCCACGAAAGTCAACGACTGCTGCGGGAAAAACCATTGCCATATGAAATCCTTACCGGCTGAGGGATATTTCTTTTCGAGTTGGTCATCGAGAAATACGCCCGCGTAGCCCTTCGCAAGGTCCTCATCATGAAGTTTTTTTATTGCATCAAACTGGGACGTCAGCTCCGGCATGATTGTCTGCGGAATAGGCACAGACCGGTCTTTACCGCCCTTTCCATGGACAGTAAGTATTCCGTCGTCGAAATTGAAATTCTGCACCCGCAAGCTTACGCATTCAAAAAGACGAAGCCCGCAGCCATACAGCAGTTTGACCGCAAAAAAACAAAAAAAGGGGACAGATTTATTTATTGACAGTAATCTATACCAAATGGGGAGTGGGAGATGATAAGAAAGGCGATTCAGAGAGGGCAATTAACAGGAAGTCCAAAATTTGTTGATGAGATTGCTGAAAAAATTGGGAAGCGGATTGAATTCAGAGGGCAAGGAAGGCCAAAGGCAGAATAAAAATAAATCTGTCCCCTTTTTGATTGTTAGAACCTTATGGCGGAATGGTGTAAACGTCACAATGTCGAAGTCTGGGCATACTGTTTGATGCCGAACCACGTTCACCTGATCGCCGTCCCGAAATCAGAAGATGGTCTACGGCGTGCAATCAGTGAGGCGCATCGACGATATACAAGGCATGTTAATTTTCGTGAGGGATGGCGCGGGCATTTATGGCAAGGGCGGTTTCACTCGTTTCCGATGGATGAAAGTTATTTTCTTACAGCGGCACGATATGTCGAACTCAATCCTGTAAGAGCAAGAATAGTATCAAAGGCTGAGGACTACCGATGGAGTAGCGCATCTGCTCATCTGTCAGGTGAAGATGACACACTCGTTAAAGTTGCTCCTCTTCTTGAAATGGTAGATGATTGGGAAGAAGTACTTGCAGCAGAGGTCGAAGAACAAAGATTACGAGAGATACGAAAGCACGAATGCACAGGGCGACCTTTGGGAAGTATGAGTTTTGTTGAAAGATTAGAAAGTACATTGGGCAGATCATTGCAACGCCAAAAACCCGGCCCAAAGAAAGAGAAGGGAAATTAAGTATGGTGTCCCCAAAATTGAACAAAATTGAAATTCAGTGCATTGCGTGCAAAGTCTGATCTTTATGAACGTAGTCTTTTTGACAAATCGAGATTTGACATTGAAAAGATTTGAGAATACCCCGCAAGTCCACAGCACGGAAAAAGAC
>VGWY01000106.1 GCA_016873575.1 Nitrospira sp.
GTAAATATGCCCTCTGAAAATGTAAAGAGGGCGATTATGAAAGGCACAGGCGAACTTCCAGGTATGACTTACGAGGAATTCAAATATGAAGGGTATGGTCCTGCAGGAGTTGCCATCCTGTTAGATGTCCTTACAGATAACAAGAACAGGACACTATCTGAAGTGAGACACATTATGGCAAAGAGTGGTGGTAGTTTAGGCGAGGCTGGTTGTGTAGCCTGGATGTTTGCAAAGAAGGGATACATCCTTGTTGATAAAACAAAGATTGATGAAGATACCCTCATGTCAATAGCACTCGATGCAGGGGCAGAGGATATGAAGAATGACCCGAAAGAGGATACCTATGAGATTATCACAGCCCCAGAGGATATGGGCAAGGTGAAGACTGCCCTCGAGTCATCCGGAATTCCTTTTTCGCTCGCAGAAATCACGATGCTTCCAAAAAGTTATGTTGCCCTCGATCAGAAATCAGGGGAGCAGATGTTGAGAATGATAGAAGCACTTGAAGACCATGATGATGTGCAAAATGTTTATACAAACAGTGATATTCCAGATGAGGTGATAGCAAAGGTGGGCAGGTGATATGGCAATTTCTATCCGAATTACCTTAAAGAGGAAATTTTTTGCAGGACTCCTGATATCAATCCCTGTTATAGTAACCTTCCTTGTCATAGAATGGTTTTTTAAATTTGTTGATGGTCTTCTCGAACCGCTTTATTACAATATCCTCGGGTATCATGTCCGCGGCCTCGGTTTCATCTCAACAATTGTGCTCATCTTTTTCGTTGGTCTTATCTCGACAAATGTCTTCGGGAGAAAGGTTATTGCATATTTTGAAAAGATAATGCTCAGCATACCGGTCTTCAAAGGCATATATACAGCTCTGAAACAGCTTGTTGATGCCTTCTCACCTGAGAGCAAAAGTTCATCATTTAAGAAATTTGTTATTGTTGAATATCCGCGCACTGGTGTTTTTGCATTCGGATTCCTTACCAAAGAGTGCACCCTTACGACAGAGAGTAAAAATCATGAATCCAATCTGAAAGCTGTCTATATTCCCACAAATAATCTTTACCTTGGTGAGATAGTCCTGTTCAGGGAAAATGACGTCTTTTATACAGACATCCCCATAGATGAGGGGATAAAGATGATCCTTTCAGGAGGTATCGCAATCCCTCCAACAATATACGGGGTAAAGAAATGAACCTTGCATCTGTTGTTCTGGCAGCAGGCATGGGAAAGAGGATGAACTCTTCTCTGCCAAAGGTTCTCCATAAGCTGAATGGTAATACAATGATCGAGCATGTCCTGAAAACCCTCCATACCCTGAAGCTTCAAAAGATCATTGTGGTCGTTGGAAAACATTTTCAGGAGATAAAAGAATCTATAATTCAAACAAATCCCCCCATCCCCCCTTTGCTAAAGGGGGGTAAAGGGGGATTACTCAGAACTCAGAACTCAGAACTAATATTTGCACATCAGAAGGAGGCAAAGGGGACAGGAGATGCACTGTTAAAGGCAAAAACAGCCATCAAAGGATTCCATGGAACCATTCTGATTGTGAATGGCGATTCACCTCTCATTACCAGGGATACCCTTAAAAATTTGCTAACACTCCACAGGAAGAAAAAGGATAATATTTCCTTAGTTTCATTTACTGCTACTGAGCCTGGATCATACGGCAGGATTATAAGGGATGCGACAGGTGATATTGTGTCTATCATTGAGGACAGGGATGCAACAGAATCTCAGAAGAAGATCAAGGAGGTAAACAGTGGCATCTATGCAATAGAATCAGATGCCCTTCATCTCTTAAAAGAGCTACCGCTCAATGAATCAAAAGGTGAATACTATTTAACAGATATAATCAGTATTGCGAAGGATAAAGGGATAAAGGTAGGGGCCTACTGCATCGGTTCTGAGGATGAACTGATGGGTATCAATACTCAGGAGGAACTTGAACGGGCAAAAAGATTCATGAAAGATCGAATCGTGAAAGAATGGGGGGAAAGAAGAGTAAGCTTTGTCGATACATCCTCAGTATTTATATCATCTGATGTGGAAATAGGCAAGGATACAAAAATTTATCCGAATGTGCATCTTGAAGGGAATACAAAGATAGGCAAAGGATGCATAATCTATCCGAATGTTCGCATTCAGAACAGCATCATAGAAGATGGAGCTGTTATCAAGGACTCAACACTTATTGAAGATTCTCTTGTAAAGGCAAGGGCATCAGTAGGACCATTTGCTCACATCAGACCAGGTTCTCAGATTGGTGCAGGAGCAAAGATAGGAAATTTTGTGGAGGTGAAAAAATCTGTCATTGGCTCAGGCACAAAGGCATCCCATCTTTCTTATCTCGGAGATGCAAAAATAGGAAAGGATGTGAATATCGGTGCAGGAACAATAACCTGTAACTACGATGGTTATCATAAGCATATTACTGTGATAGGGGATAACGTATTCATTGGAAGTGATACACAGCTTGTTGCGCCGGTCAAGATAGGTAAGGGCGCATATGTCGGCGCAGGTTCCACCATCACAAAGGATGTCCCTTCCATGGCCCTTGCCTTAAGCAGAGTGCACCAGCAGAATATCAAAGGCTGGGCTCTGAAAAAAAAGTTAAAAGGTAAAAGTGAAAAGTTAAAAGTAAAAAAAAAGCTGATATGGTAATTCAAGGTTGCCGTAAATAGTTGTAATCTGTTAAGCTATATATAACCTCAATGAATATCTCAAGAGAAACTTTCATGGACGGGTTAAACCAACAGCAAAAGGAAGCTCTTCTCTATACGGAAGGCCCTTTACTTATATTGGCAGGTGCAGGAAGCGGTAAGACAAAGGTCATTACCCATAAATTTTCCTACCTTACCAAGGCAAAAAAACTTTCCCATGATTCGATATTAACCGTCACATTTACCAACAAGGCAGCTGATGAGATGAAGGAAAGGATAGTTGCCCTTATTGGCAACAATACCAATGGCTCATGGATAGGAACATTCCATTCACAGTGTAACAGAATCCTCCGGAATGAGATAAAAGCACTTGGCTACAACAACAACTTTTCCATATATGATGATGATGATGAGTGCAATCTTGTGAGACACATATTGAAAGAATTCAAGATTCATGAAGCACTGTATAAGGGCGTCGCTTCAAGGATCAGTTTTCTCAAGAGTTCCCTCGTAGGACCTGAGGAGTTTCTTTCATCCGGGGACGGTTTTGGCTTTGATGAAAAACTGGCAAAGATTTATGTACGGTATCAGGATGAGCTCAGAAGGTGTAATGCCCTTGATTTTGATGATTTGATTATGTTGACAGTAAAACTTTTCGAGAAGAATCCAAGACTCCTCGAAAAATACCAGGGTATGTTTCCTTACATCCTCGTGGATGAGTTTCAGGACACAAACTATGCTCAATATTATCTCATCAAACTCCTCGCTTCTGCCCACAAAAAAATATGTGTCGTTGGAGACGATGACCAGAGTATCTATAAATTCAGAGGTGCAAATGTAAGAAATATCTTGAGTTTTGAGAATGATTTCCCCGGTACAAAGATTATTAAGCTTGAACAGAATTATCGTTCTACCCAGAATATCCTTACTGTTTCGGGAGCGGTGATTTCACGGAATTCTGCGAGAAAACACAAGCAGTTATGGACAGCGAGAGGCTGTGGAGAGAAGGTATACTACTGCTGGTTTCATACCTATGAAGAAGAGGCGAAATACATTGCAAAAGTTATCAAGGAGCTTTATCTCAAGGGAAGATACAATTACAGGGATTTTGCAATCTTCTACCGAATCAATCTGCAGTCAAGGGCTATCGAAGATGCGATACGGGACGAAGGTCTCCCCTATCGTGTTTTAGGAAGTGTAAGCTTCTATCACAGGAAGGAGATCAAGGATGTAGCAGCATACATACGGTTATCACTCAATCATGGAGATAATGTAAGCCTCAGGAGGATTATCAACAATCCACCACGGGGCATAGGTGCAGCGACCCTTTCAAGAATAGAGCAAGAAGCCAGGAAAAAATCAATATCCCTCTATGACACGATTAAGGTAACCCTCCGTGCTGATGGTTTCCCATCTGCCTTAAAAGAGAAAATTACTGATTTTGTCAAGATGATTGATGCCTTTTCATCTGCAAAGTATGGTTCTGCATCAGAGATGTTAAGAAGCATATTCGAAAAATCAGGTTATGCAGAAACCCTTGAAGAGGAGCGTGCAAAGCATGTCGGGGAACTGATCTCTTCTGCTGAGGGGAAATCAATCAAGGACTTCATTGACAGGATATCGCTTGTTACCAATATGGATGAGATAACCGCAGGGGAATATATTTCTCTTATGACATTACATAGTGCAAAAGGGCTTGAATTCCCTGTTGTATTCATCATAGGACTTGAAGAAGGTTTACTACCCTACTATAAAGCCCTTGAGAGCGAAAATGAAATTTCCGAAGAACGCAGGTTGCTCTATGTGGGAATGACAAGGGCAAAAGATGCCCTCTGGCTGACATGTGCCCGCAAGAGGAGACTATACACAAAGACTCAATACCAGGAGCCGTCAAGGTTTCTGAAGGATATCCCGATGCATTGCTGTCAGCGCATAGAAAAGATTTCAGCTCATCACGCGATAGGTCTTGTATCCTTGGAGAAAAAGATTATCCCCATACACCCCTTCACCCTTTATTCTGCCGGATGCCGCGTAAAACATCCATGCTGGGGCGTAGGTATAGTACGTGACTGTTATGGTGAAGGAGACGAACAGAAGATAACGGTTAACTTTCCGAATATTGGTTTAAAGAGACTTGCCGTGAAGTTCGCAAATCTTGAAAGGATTTAACTTTTTAGATGGAGTTCTCAAAAGAAGAAGTCGAACATATCGCATCCCTTGCAAGGCTTTCTCTTTCTGAAGAAGAAAAGGAGTTATTCGGCTCACAGTTAAGCAGTATACTCCGTTACATGGAAAAACTGAACAAGCTTGATACAAGAGGCATTGAGCCAACATCCCATGTGCTTTCATTAAGCAATGTCATGCGGGACGACATACCAGGACCCTCTCTCCCCAAGGAGGAAGCTCTCATGAACGCCCCTGACCACACAGATAAATTTTACAGGGTTCCAAAGATCATAGAGTGAAGCTCCCGACTGAAAGTCGGAGCCTCCAACAAGCATTGTGGATAACGGAATTTATTCTGACGCAATCTTTTGAATTTCATCTTCATCTAAAGGAGAAGCACAACCGTAAACAAAATCAATAATGATTCAAGCAATAAAAGTGCTGATTCAATCGTCATGGTTATTCTTTCTTAAATTAATCCCCTTCTGTTATTCAATATAATCTTTAAATTCAATTTTACATGTCATGAAGGGGGAAAACAATAGGAAAACTGTGAGGATTAGGTTGCCCAGTAGTGTTCTTTTCGTTTATTCTATTACAAAATTTCAATTTGACAATAATATAAAATGAAACATTTATGTCTTAAAGAGACACAAAAGGCAATGAAAATAATCCCCCCTTAACCCCCCTTTAGAAAAGGGGGGAAGGGGGGATTTGAAAGGTATTTTCAGGTAAATAATGTTTTGCTCTGATATTATGGAAAAAATTAAAATTCTGTTTTTACAATTGGAAATTATCCCGGATTGCCCGCCACATATGGGGATGTGTTTATTCATTGATGATTTAGAAAAAAAGGGCGTACACTGCGATACATATATTGTTCAAGCAGATTATATCAAAGAGACTATTCCCCTTATACAAAAAGGTAACTATGACCTCATCTGCCTGGATTCAGTCTTTACGATAAATATGATTAACTTTTTTCAAGAGCAGTTCCCTTCTATTCCTATCCTTATCGGGGGGATAAATGCTATCGCATTACTTTTTCATACCAACGTTCAATATGCAGTCTTCGGTCCGGGCAGAGAGGCAATAAGTGCATTCATCAATCAATACTTTGGAGATCAGGATCTCTATAAGGTGCCTAATTTATTTTTTAAGCACGGTAATCATATCTCCTATTCCGGAAAAACACTGCATTGGAATTTGGAAAGAGAGCTCTTTCCCTATCTGCCTTTTTTAGATTGGCAGTATATAGGCCATCACAGAAATCCCGATGCAAGCTTCAATGACATCAGTATTGTTGCCGGTACAGGCTGTCCATATGCACGTTCTACGGTATCCTCACATCATTTCAATATCAAAGGTACAATACAAGAACTTGGATATACGCTCTCTGATAGGGCGCTCCAAAGATTGGAAGAGATATTTAACAGTGGACGTCACGGCTGTTCCTTCTGTATCTTCCAATATCAAGAGGTTACTCATTTTTCAGTTGAGAAGACTACAGAGCTCCTTTTAAAACAGGCCACCTATCTTCACGAAACACATAATGTAACATCCTTTCAAATACAGACAGAAAATCCTCTCCCTTTTCTCGATTCTTTCCTCAGTGCCCTCATTGAAAAACAGATACCATTCCATAAGATAAGTTTGAGAACAAGGCCTGATCTTTTGCTGCTGCATAGAGATAAATTATTAAAGGCCCTCGACCTTGCTCGCAAAAAAGATTTCTGTCTCTCTATTGAACAGATCGGGTTTGAGAGTTTCTATAATAACGACCTGGTAATTTTTAATAAAAACGTTAGCGTGGAAAATAATATAACTGTTTTGAATTTTTTGAGAACTGTCAAGCATGAATATGGTAAGCATGTTGTCGTTGATATTGGACACGGGATACTCCTCTTTCACCCATGGACAACTCTACAAAGTATTACTGAAAACCTTAAGGTGTTGGTTCAATATCGTGATATATTCCCTTCTTTTTTTGCAAGCAACCTTATTCTCTACTCTGAATTTTTCCCCATATTTCCAGAAATAAGGATGGAAAACCTTTTTCAGAAATCAAAATATTATTATGGATATGAGTATATTATGAAAGACCCTTTAGCCAGTAAAGCCTTTGAACTCTATCAGATTTTACACTCGCACTTCGGTGGGAATATTTCTCTTGAGGCTTACTTAAAAAGTATGGAGATGATTAAGGATTACAGTGTTGATGAAATACTCGCACAGGTATTTTACTTAATCCCGGTTCCTGAAGATTGAACTACTAAGAAGTGCATAAGTAAGGCATCATTATTGAAAACTCTCCTTGCCCCTCTTTGCCAAAGAGGGGTACATTGCCTCCCTTTAGCAAAGGGAGGTGAGGAGGGATTTTATAATCAATGTCTTCATACTTATGACCGTATTAGTACTTCTTTGTTGTGAATACGATTTTTGTAAATACGATTGATAAAATAAACATCATGCTACATATCAATCTTGAACAGGTTTTCCATTGAAGGTTGCTAAACTATATAGCTTCAAGGACATAAGGATTGAAGAAATCCCGCTACCAGAGATAGGTCCAAAAGATGCACTCCTTCGGACAAAGGCCTCTGGTATATGCTCCGGGGATGTCATGCAATGGTATATAGAGAAAAAGGCACCTTTAGTCATTGGGCATGAGCCAGCAGGTGAGATTGTAAAGGTTGGCAACGACGTAACATCCTTTAAACCTGGCGATAGGGTATTTGTCCACCATCATGCATCGTGCCTCACATGCATGTACTGCGAACGAGGTGATTATGTGCAGTGTGAAACATGGGAAAATACAAAGATACTTCCAGGGGGAATCTCTGAATATATACTCATCCCTCAGATAAACCTTGAAAATGATACATTGCCCCTTCCTGATGACCTAAGCTATGAAGATGGTACATTCATAGAACCAACTGCCTGCGTTGTAAAGGCACTGAAAAGGGCACGTATAAGAAGTGGCGATACCGTCCTTGTAATCGGGCTTGGTGTGATGGGACAATTGAATATACTCCTGACAAGAAAATATGGGGCAGGTAAAATCATAGGTACTGATATGATTCCCTTCAGGCTTAAAAAAGCTAAAGAGTTTGGGGCTGACAACATTATCGATATCTCAAAGCATAATCTCATTGACTCCCTTGCTCAATTAACAGATGGAAAGATGGCAGACATCGTAATCGTTGGACCGAATAACATTAAGGCAATGCAAGAAGGTTTAGTATGCGCTGGTGCAGGAGGAACCGTTCTGTTTTTCACACCTGCAAAGCCTGATGAAAGACTAACAATTGATCCCAATTATCTTTATTTCAGAGACATCAACATAATCACGAGTTACTCCTGTGGTCCGACTGATACAGCAGAGGCACTCAGGCATATAGAAGAAGGAACTGTAAGGGCCGAAATGCTTGTTACACACAGGTTTCCTATTGAGAAGACAGCCGAGGCATTCAGATTAACTGCAGAGGCAAAGGATTCATTAAAGGTACTGATAACATTTGAGTAGAATTGGGACTTTCCCCGAAGATATTGAAGGTATGAAATGAAAAAAGGTATTTCCCATTGTGACATAGAAAATCCTAAAACCTGCAAGTCAAGAAACACCAGCCGTCTTTACCGCCACAAAGGTAATTTCACATGGCAGGGGATAAAGACAGACAAGTATAAAACTGAGGGTAATGACTGGGCTGGCATCATAAGAAGGGTTTTAATCGGCAGTCACGGAGAAACTACCCGGTTTCACCTGAGGTATTTCGAGATAACCCCCGGGGGATACAGCAGTTTTGAACAACACAAACACGAGCATGTTGTTGTATGCGTAAGAGGTAAGGGGAAAATTCTAATTGGCAAGAAGCTCTATACAATGAACTTTCTGGATACACTCTATATTGCTCCGCACACACCTCATCAATTAAGGAATGTGTCTGATGAGCCGTTTGGGTTTTTCTGTATCGTCAATGCAAAAAGAGACAGGCCCAAACTCTTGAAATTAAGATTTTCAATTTTTGCTAAACTATAAAATAGATTTTGTATGAAGCCTGAAAAGAGGAGGAGAATGTCGACGGATAAAAAGCGATGG
>VGWY01000107.1 GCA_016873575.1 Nitrospira sp.
ACTTTACAAATATTCATCTTTGCTTGAAACAAAACTCCGTGAACTTCCGCAGCTCGAGGATGTTACCAGCGACCTTCAGATCAAAAACCCTCAGGTGAATGTGGAGATTGACCGTGATAAAGCATCATCCCTTGGAGTTACTGCACAGCAGATCGAAGATGCTCTGAGTGCTGCGTATGCGTCACAGCAGGTATCTACCATATATGCACCGAATAATCAATACAGGGTTATCACAGAAGTCGAGCCTCAATATCAGATGGACCCTTCTGCTTTATCATTGCTCTATGTAAGATCATCAGAAGGAAAACTTGTTCCGTTAAATACGGTAGCTACTCTGACACAGACCATCGGTCCCTTGACTGTGAACCATTCGGGACAGCTGCCAGCTGTAACTATTTCCTTCGACCTAAAGCCGGGAGTATCTCTCGGAGAGGCGGTGACAATTGTTGACAAACTCGCACGTGCCGTTCTTCCCCAGACAATAAGTACCAGCTTTCAGGGCACTGCCCAGGCCTTTCAGACTTCGCTCCAGGGCCTGTGGCTTCTTCTGATTATGTCTATTCTTGTAATCTACATAGTTTTAGGAATCCTCTATGAAAGCTTCATTCACCCTCTGACCATTCTTTCAGGTCTCCCTTCCGCAGGATTCGGCGCCTTATTAGTCTTGTTGTTATTTCATATGGATCTTGATGTGTACGCTTTTGTCGGTGTCATCATGCTGGTCGGAATTGTAAAAAAGAATGGTATTATGATGATAGATTTTGCTCTGGCCGCACAGAGAAACGAGGGGAAAAAGGCTGTAGATGCAATCTATCAGGGGTGTATTATAAGGTTCCGTCCAATAATGATGACTACCATGTCTGCATTAATGGGGACACTCCCTATTGCTATCGGGTTTGGTGCAGGGGCGGAAGCACGCCGTCCTCTGGGTCTTGCCGTTGTTGGTGGACTTCTTGTCTCCCAGGTGTTAACTCTCTATGTAACTCCTGTTTTTTATCTCTACATGGAAGCCTTCCAGGAAAAGGTGAGCAACTGGCTTGGCAAGAGTAAAAAAATCAAAGAGTTTTATAACACATAGTGTGCTATAAAAAGGAATATCTTTACATAAGTTGTCATTCCTGCCCCCATTTTCATGAGGGTAAACTCCAGCAGGAATCCAGGACCGTTGCTTCTGGATTCCCGTTTGCACGGGAATGACGAAAGAACAAAACTGTAAGAAATTTCAGGAACACTACAATAGAGGAGGTTAAGAATGAAATATAAATATTATTATATTGCTCTCATATTTTTATTTTTCATATTCATCACACCTTTTAATGGTGCAGCAGAGGAGGTTATAAAAAAGGGTGAATCTCTCAACTTGGAGAGGTGTGTTGAGATAGCCTTGAAAATGCATCCCGGCATCATTGCTGCGAAAAATACAGTAAATGCAAATGAGAGTAGAGTAGAACAGTCTCGTGCAAATTATTATCCGCAGATAAACTGGTCATCGAGCTACAGCAGGATCTCACCGACATCCGGCACAGCAAGTGGTTCATTTGGAAGGACAGATTCGTTCGATGAATATTCCAACGGCTTCAATCTTAGTCAGACCATCTATGATTTTGGGAAAACGCCTACACAAATAAAGATACAGGATTTTAATTCTGATTCTTCGCGTTCTGATCTTGAAAATGTGACGGAACAGGTAATCTTAAATGTAAAACAGACCTATTACGGTGTGTTGCAGGCAAAGCGGAACAGGGATGTTTCTGCAGAGTCAGTTAAACAATTCGAGCAACACCTTGAACAGGCAAAAGCTTTTTACACAGTGGGCACAAAACCTAAATTTGATGTGACAAAGGCAGAGGTGGACTTGAGTAATTCAAAGTTGAATCTGATAAGGTCAGAAAATGTTCTCAGGTTAGCGGTGGTGAAGCTGAACAATGCAATGGGTGTTCCCGATGCACCTGAATATATTCTTGAAGATAATCTTTCACTCCAGAAATACAATATAACCTTTGAAGATGCACTAACTGATGCATATAAAAACAGACCTGACTTAAAATCAATTATCGCAAAAAAGAAGGCAGCAGAGGAATCCATTGAACTTGCAAAGAAGGGCTACTATCCTGTATTAACAGGCAATGCAGCTTACAACTGGTCCGGAGAAAGATTTCCACTGGAGCATGGCTGGAATGTAGGAGCAACCCTTTCATTCCCAATATTCAGTGGATTTCTTACAAAATACCAGGTGGAGGAAGCAAAGGCAAACCTGAATGTCCTGACGGCAAATGAAGAGTCAGTAAAACAAACTGTATCCCTTGAAGTACAGCAGGCATATTTGAATCTGAAAGACGCAGAGGAAAGGATTCCCACGGCGGAACTTACGGTAAGGCAGGCAGAGGAAAATTTTGAGATAGCAAATGGCAGATACACAGCAGGTGTGGGAAATCCCATCGAGGTGACCGATGCAGAGGTTTCATTGAGTAATGCAAAGACAGCTTATATCCAGGCACTTTATGATTATAAGGTTGCGTGGGCAAGTCTTGAGAAAGCAATGGGAATCAGATGAAAAAGATACTGATTATCAGCGCAATTGTTATTGTCATTGCCCTTGCTGTATTCATTTTATTCAGGGGCAAAGGAAATGAACCGCAATTCAGAACTGATAAGATCGTTAAAGGTGATATCGAGATGACAGTTACTGCAACAGGAACAGTAAATCCTGTAACCACTGTCCTTGTAGGCACCCAGGTATCAGGAACGATAAAAGAAATATATGTGGATTTCAATTCTCGTGTAAAGAAAGGCCAGTTGATAGCCCGGATAGACCCATCTCTCTTTGAGGCGCAGGTGAATCAGGCAAAGGCAAATCTCCTTTCAGCTAAGGCAAATCTGGAGAAAGCCGGGGCAACACTTGTTGATGCAAAGAGGACAATGGATAGGAATAAGGAAATGTTCTTAAAAAACCTCATTGCGAGGAGTGATCTTGATACATCTGAAACAAACTATGAAACTGCAAAGGCTCAGGAAAGTGCGGCAAAATCCCAGATCGCCCAGACAGAGGCTGCCTTAAAACTTGTAGAGACAAACCTTCAGTACACGAGGATAGTATCCCCTGTGGACGGGGTTGTCATATCGAGGAATGTTGATGTTGGGCAGACAGTTGCTGCCAGCTTTCAGACACCTACACTGTTCAGCATTGCACAGGATCTAACAAAAATGCAGATTGATACGAACGTGGCTGAAGCGGATATAGGGAAGGTAAAAGTAGGACAGGATGTTGAATTTACCGTGGATGCTTATTCAGACATTACTTTCAAGGGCAGGGTGTGGCAGGTCAGGAATGCTCCTATAACAGTCCAGAATGTTGTTACCTATGATGTTGTGATTCAGGTCGCTAATCCCGATCTTAAACTTAAACCGGGGATGACCGCCAATGTATCCATAATCATATCAATAAAAAAGGATGTTTTAAAGATACCGAATGCTGCTCTGAGGTTCAAACCTTCTGAGAAGGGTAAGACAGCGGGACAACAAAAAGGGGCTGGAATCTGGATACTCGAAGAGGGGAAACCAAAACGCATACCGGTTTCTACAGGCATAAGTGACGGGAATTATACTGAGCTTGTATCGGGAGAGATCAAAGAGGGACAGGAACTGATAGTCGAATCACTCACAAAGGCAAAGACGCCAACGCCTACAGGTCCAAGGATGTTTTAAAATGGCAATTATTGAGGCACAGGAAATCACGAAAGTCTACAGGCTCGGTGATATCGATCTGAATGCACTCAACGGCGTATCTTTAAGAATAGAAAAAGGTGAATTTGTCGCAGTAATGGGTCCTTCCGGCTCCGGCAAATCTACTTTTATGAATATTCTGGGATGTCTTGATAAACCGACCAATGGCAATTATTTTTTAGAAAATATTGATATCGGTGATCTTAACAGGGATGAACTGGCGGCTATAAGGAACAAAAAAATAGGCTTTATCTTTCAAGGGTTCAACCTGCTTCCGAGGACATCAGCGATTGAAAATGTCGAACTTCCAATGCTTTATGACGGGATTTCTCTTAAAGAAAGAAGGCAGCGGGCAATGGCGTCACTCAAAAGCGTGGGTCTTGAAGGGAGAGAGGACCATCATCCCAATCAGCTTTCAGACGGCCAACAGCAAAGGGTTGCGATAGCCAGAGCACTTGTGAATGACGCTCCTATAATACTCGCTGATGAACCCACAGGGAATCTCGATTCAAAGACCAGCGCCGATATCATGGAGCTTTTTGTAAAACTGAATACTAAATCAAAAATTACGATAATACTTGTAACACATGAAACTGATATAGCTGCATACAGCAAGCGGATTATAAAATTCCTGGATGGACGTATTATCAGTGATGAACAAAAGAAGAGGCTGTGATCAATATACCTTCAACATTTAGAATAGCATTCAGGGCATTGAAAGTGAACAAGATGCGTTCCGCCCTTACAATGTTAGGAATTATTATCGGTGTTGGCGCTGTTATTGCCATGCTTGCTGTAGGCACCGGAGCAAGCAAGAAAATCGCTGACCAAATTTCGAGCATGGGGAGCAATCTCATCATGATTCTTCCGGGAGCGACTACAGCAGGAGGTGTGAGAATGGGCGCCGGGACCCAACCTACATTGACCATGGGTGATGCAGAAGCTATTCAGAAAGAATGCCTTGCTGTATCTGATGTTGCTCCTGTTCTCAGCGGGGTAGCACAGGTTGTTTTTGGCCATCAAAACTGGTCAACAGGGGTTGTAGGAACAACACAGAGTATGCTGATTGTCAGGAACTGGCAGCTTGCTGCAGGCAAGTCCTTTACGGAGCAGGATGTTAAGAGTGCTACAAAGGTGTGCTTGTTGGGACAGTCTGTTGTGGACAATCTTTTTGGAGATATGAACCCGGTTGGTCAATTTATCAGGATCAAAAATGTACCATTTATCGTTATAGGTATCCTTACACCAAAAGGACAATCTGCACAGGGCCAGGACCAGGACGATACTATTTTGATCCCGGTTACAACAGCACAAAAAAAACTTTTCGGAACCTCTTTCCCCGGGATGGTACGGACAATAATGGTTAAGGCAAAAAGCACGGAAGACTTAGCGCCTGCCGAGAAACAGATAACCGAGTTACTTAAGCAGAGGCATCATATTGGTCCAAAGCAGGATAATGATTTCACAGTCAGAAATCTTACCCAGATAATGCAGACAGCAGAACAGTCAACAAAGGTAATGACTATATTGCTTGGCGCCATTGCATCAGTTTCTCTCCTCGTTGGAGGCATTGGAATCATGAACATTATGCTCGTATCGGTTACAGAGAGGACAAGAGAGATAGGAATAAGGATGGCCATAGGCGCAAAAATATGGGACATAAGGCTGCAGTTCATAATCGAGGCACTCACCTTATCGTTAATCGGTGGAGTAGCCGGGATTATCTTTGGCATATCAGGGTCAGAATTGATATCGACACTTGCGGGCTGGACCACAATCATATCTCCCCTTTCAATTCTGCTTGCCTTCGGTTTTTCCGGCATGGTAGGAATATTCTTCGGATTTTATCCTGCCTACAAGGCATCACTCCTCGACCCTATAGATGCATTAAGATATGAGTAGAAGAATGGTGGATAGACCTGTAAAGGGCTGGAAAGGAACCATGCATTTTCAAATAAGATTTGAAGAAAACACTTCTTTTCATATCGTAGCGATGGACGATAACCCTGAAGCATGGGGGTAAAGTTGGTTGTTTCACCTACGAGTCGCAATTTTGTATCTGTATGAATTGTATGGATTACCGAAATATCTCTAACTTACCTCGTCATATTTATTGCTTGTTCTAATGCTTCAATCTTCATTGATAAATCCTTAAGAGCCGTTCTTAACTCCTGATTCTCGGATTTCAATTTGTCATTCTCTGTTTTTAGACCCCTGATGGCTTCAACAGTTAAGGCTTCAAAACCTCTGAATGTAAGGTCTTTATACCCCCTGCTGTCTGTTCCAACCCACTGTGGGAACACCATCTCCACTTCCTGGGCTATCATTCCCATCTGTAAACCGGGCAATAGTACTGCCCTTCCAGGTTCAATCCACTCATACTCGACCCCGCGAAGATTGAGCATATTCTCAAGGGCGTTTTCGAGAGGTTTAACATTTTTCTTTAAGCGTATGTCAGAGCTGTCTGTCCAGCTCCCGCCGCCCGGTTTTGCAGCAGAACCGTTGACATGCAACTGCCATCCCGGTGTCTGTGTATTAATGCCAACATTCACTGCATAGTCCCCTGTTCCGCCTAATACAAGGCTGTTGCTTTGGCTGACCAATGACATATATCCGATAGCGGTTGCATTTGTGAGCTGGGTAGATGTCCCAGGGCCTGAGAAGGCACCGATAAAGGTGTTGTTTGAGCCGGTTGTGTTTGCATTATTAAAGTTATCAGTATCTCCTGCATTATAGCCTAATGCAGTGTTGTGGAAACCTGTGGTATTTGAGTAAAAGGCACTCTCACCACTGGCGGTGTTTGCGTAGCCTGAGGTATTTGAGTAAAGGGCACTGTCACCACAGGCGGTGTTTGCGGATCCTGTAGTGTTTTTGTGAAGGGCATTTGTACCACTGGCGGTATTGGCAATGCCTGTAGTGTTTGAGAAAAGGGCTTCTCCACCACTGGCGGTGTTGTAGAAACCAATAGTGTTTGAGAAGAGGGCATTTGTACCACTGGCGGTGTTGAAACTGCCTGTAGTGTTTGAGAAAAGGGCATACCTACCACTGGCTGTATTGGATTGGCCTGTAGTGTTTGAGAAAAGGGCTTGCACCCCGACACCCGTGTTCGAGTTTCCAGTCATACTTAGATTACCGGCATTTTTTCCAGCAAAAAAGTTTGTGGTGCCATAGCTGTGAATAAATCTGTCAGACCCCACCTTGATAATCCCAGTCGTTGCTGTTGTAACAGGGAGCTTAAGATTTTCCGAAATCGCAAGCTCTCCTGCAAAAGATGCTACGGTCAATGACCCTGTAATATTTACATTCCCATCAAAATACCCTGCATACCCTGTCCCGTTCGTCTTGGCATAAAGTGCATAATTAGCATTACTTACATTACTAATCTCAAAATGTCCTGCCCTTCCAGTGCCTGCATTATACCCATATACTGCATATCCCTTTCCATTTGTCTCTGCACGAAGGGCAGATCTCGTGCTTAATGCATTATTTATCTGAAAATATCCGGCAATGCCTGTCCCTGTATTGTAGGCATATACAGTATCTCCACTGCCATTTGTCTCTGCACGAAGGGCAGAACTTGAGTTTGAGGCATTCTGTATCTTAAAGTTACCAGCCCTACCTGTGCCTGTCGTATATCCGTATATTGCATCTCCACTGCCATTTGTGTACCCGTACATGGCATTCCCTTTCCCGTTCGTCTCTGCCCGGACTGCAGAGCTGGTGCTCAGGGTATTATTAATCTGAAAATACCCTCCAATGCCAGTGCCTGTATTATACCCATATACTGCATATCCCTTTCCATTTGTCTCTGCACGAAGGGCAGATCTCGTGCTTAATGCATTATTTATCTGAAAATATCCGGCAATGCCTGTCCCTGTATGATTGACTGTCAGGCTACCTGTCATGGTATCACCTGTTGCATTGACATAGACTGCATCATGGGTATGATCACCCCTTGTTGCCTGATTCGTTCCTGTTCCGAAATTGACATTCAGTGTGACATCTCCACTATCACCTCCGCCTGTCAACCCTGTGCCTGCTATTACCTTTGTGATATCACCACTGCTGGTTGTTGTATCACTCCATAATGCATAGGGAACTACGCCAAACCTGTCCCTTGTCCCTACTACTTCCCATATTGAACCATTGAGCCTCTCTACCTGCACCCATAACTGCTTATTCAGAAAGTCTGCACTGTTCAGAGGAGTTACACTGCCAAGATTATGATTGATGACCCCGCCTTCCACATATATGTTGTTTTTCTCCTCTGACCATACCGATGCACCCCCTGTCTCTGCATCATACAAACTGAACCTGAATGTGTAAGTGTCATTTGAAAGTGCTGTTGTCTTGCTGTAGTAAATTTCTTTGATGACTGGTAGGCTCCATGCTGAGGTGACCGATGTGCATACACATAACAGAATACCTATAAATACCCATGCCCTTTTTTTCATACTTACCCCCTTTTTATGAGATGTAATAAAAATTCTTGAATCCATCTTTTGTTTTGATGATACATCACCCCTCTTTATCTCTAATGCATAAGTGCTTTGACAGTAAAAAAGGTAGCATTACTTAATAAGGTTGTCAAGGTAAAAGTCCCCTGTGTAAAAGTCCCCTGAAATAAGCATGGGTTAAATAGTTGTCATTTCACAATTGAATATGTATGAATTCCTGCAGTTGTCAAAGGGGTTTTCATAGCAGAAAAGAAGAAGGCAACAGTTTCTTCGGGGATCAAGTTTCTCTGCCTTTTTATTATTTCTTTGCAGCTTTTCCTATTCTTTTTTTTATCTTAGGTAATACAACAAAGAGAATAATTATTATTGTAACTATGATCAATACTTCCAAAACTTTTTGTTCCTTTCATACCTCAGAATTACATGAATGCTGGCTTAAAGCTCCGACTTTCAGTCGGGGATGAAAGCCAGCTTTATAAAAAAATTTCCTTACATGGAAGCCCCGACTTTTAGTCGGGGAGCTTCACTTTTTCTGGTATCCCAATTTTTTTGTTCATAACAGTCCTCCATATAGTTTGATAGTCATTCACATAGTTAAAAAGAAGTGCATAAGTAAGGCATCATTATTGAAAAATCTCCCCTTGCCCCTCTTTGCCAAAGAGGGGTACATTGCCTCCCTTTAGCAAAGGGAGGTGAGGAGGGATTTTATAATCAATGTCTTCA
>VGWY01000108.1 GCA_016873575.1 Nitrospira sp.
CCTTTCTTTAAAAGTTGGTTTTACCAACTTGCGATCTTTCAAGAAAGAGTATAGCCTTTTTCTGACTACTACTTCCTTCCCCTTAATATAGCAAGCTCTCCCGCCAGGGGAGAGGGAATTGTCTCTCTTCTCTCCCCTCCCTCGATGGGAGGGGTATGGGGAGGGTGTTATAATTTTCATGTCCCTTTGTGAGCCGAAGGCTCATGAGTGTTTCGGTTAAAATAAGAAATGAAAAACACAGGATGGTTTTCAGCTTTACATTACAGAGACTTCAGGCTCTTCTGGTTCGGCCAGCTTATTTCTTTATCAGGCACATGGATGCAGTCTGTCGCTCAGGGGTGGCTTGTTTACAGCCTGACAAAATCACCTTTTTATCTTGGTTTGGTTGCAGCCATGGGATCATTACCCATACTTTTATTTACCCTTGTGGGTGGCATCGTAGCAGATAGATTCAGGAAAAGGAACCTCCTTTTGATGACACAGGCATTATCAATCGTACCAGCACTTTTCCTCGGAATATTAACGCATATGAATATTATTACTGTTTGGCAGGTTGCATGTCTTGCAGCATTCCTTGGCACAGTCAATGCATTTGATATACCTGCACGTCAGTCTTTTTTCGTAGAAATCGTTGGGAAAGGCAATATTACGAATGCTGTCGCCCTGAATTCTGCTGCATTTAATGGTGCGCGTATTATTGGACCTGTCATAGCAGGGATGACGATTGCCCATCTGGGACTTCCTGCATGTTTTTATCTCAATGCATTCAGTTTTATTGCAGTCATCATTGCACTTCTAAAAATGAAAAAGGATATCAGTAGTGATATCAAAGAAAGTTCCAAGGGTTTTATCAAAGATCTCATAGAGGGGATACAGTATTTAAAAAGCAGCCCTGATATTTATCGAACTATACTTTTGATTGCTGTATTCAGTCTCATAGGAATCCCATACATCACGTTCCTTCCCGTATTCGCAGTAGAGGTTTTAAAAGCAGGACCAAAGGGGCTTGGACTCCTTGTAGGAGCTGCCGGGATAGGAGCACTGTCAGCAGCCCTGTCTCTTGCCGTCAGGGGTGATATAAAAACCAAGCAGAGATTTATGTCTCTCTCAGCACTCTGTTTTTCATTCTTCCTTCTTGCCTTTTCAATATCAAAAACATTCTATCTTTCAATCATCATCCTTATATTCATAGGATGGGGCATGGTAAGCTTCCTCGCAACTGCAAATAGTTTTATACAGCTTTCTGTACCTGATAAGCTAAGGGGGAGGGTAATGAGTGTGTATGCACTTGTGTTTTTAGGCACTGCTCCTATTGGCAACTCGCTGATAGGCTCATTGGCTGATTATGTTAGTACTCCGAAAGCGGTTAGTATTTCAGGCATAATATGCATTCTTGCGTCGGTTATTTTTTCTGTGAAGAGATTTAAAGTTTAGTGGTATATTAGGCTTTTAAATATGAAAATTCTTGCAATAGATACATCTACGATGCTTGGCGGTATCGCAATAATGGATGACTCATCAGGCCTGATTGCTGAAGTGAGGCTGAATGTCAAGTCAACACATTCAGAAAGGCTGATGACCACCATTGACACTACTCTCAAACAGGCATCAATATCCCTGACAGAGATAGATGCCTTTGCCGTCGCAATAGGACCTGGTTCATTTACAGGTCTCAGGATAGGTCTCAGCACAGTGAAGGGACTGTCGTATGCAACAGGCAAACCAATTGTATCCGTCCCTTCACTTGAGGCATTTGCCTGGAATTTTCCTTATTGCAAATACCCTGTTTGTCCTATGCTTGATGCGAGGAAGAAAGAGGTATATACAGCATTGTTTCAATGGAAAAATGATGGGTTTATAAGATTGATAAATGAAGTGGCACTGAGCGTAGATAGGCTTTTGGAAAAAATAAAGGTAATTTCAGATAAAAAGATTCTTTTCACAGGGGAAGGTGCACATCTTTACAAGGATATAATAATCGAGATGATAGGTGAACAGGCAGTCTTTGCATCTTCTGAGAAGATGGTTTCCTCACCGGCAAATGTTGCCTATCTCGGAATCAAGAAGGCTGTCGAAGGTAAATTCTCAGAACCTGTAAGTCTTATCCCCCTTTACATTAGGAGATCTGAAGCTGAAATTAAAGAAAGTCAAAAAAAGTAGCCGCAACCTTCAGGTTGCGTGTATTTACTAATGCGGTCATAAGTAAAGCCTCCTTGATGTCATTCCCGCTTGTCGGGAATCCTTCATGAAGAAAGATGCCGGTCAAGCCGGCATGACAGAAACGTGTTTTTGATGGGTTTTACTTATGAACTCCTTAGTAAATACAGGGTTCATGCTGAATGTTTTAAATATTAAGGATTACGATGATAGAAGTAACAATCCGACAAATGTACCCAACTGACATTCCTGAAGTGGTCAACATTGAGCGAACTATATTTACCACTCCATGGTCTGAAACTTCCTTTTTGCAAGAAATAAACAACCTCTATTCGATCAAAAAAGTTGCTGTGCTTAACAATACTACCATTGGCTATGTCTGTGCAAACCACATACTCAATGAGAACCATATCCTGAACCTTGCAGTACATCCAGAGTTCAGAAGATGTGGGATCGCGACAAAACTCACAAAAGAGGTCCTGAAAGAGTTGAAAGAGAAAGGTTGCGATTTCGTATATCTTGAGGTCAGGGGTTCAAATCTCAGTGCAAAAAAATTCTACGAGAAACTTGGTTTCGTAATTGTTGCTATAAGAAAGGACTATTACACATTACCAAGAGAAGACGCAATTATTATGGCTCTTGAAATGTGACTAATACAAACGCATTAATTCAGCTTACCCCCCACCCTAACCCTCCCCCTCAAGGGGGGAGGGTTAGGGTGGGGGTGATGTACCTTTATTTATTGCGTTTGCATTATTTCCATATACCTTTAATCTCTGTATTACATTTTGAGCATCTTCCATCTTTCATCTTTTTTTCGATTATACTGAATCCAAAGCGTTTTATGAGCAGTTCTTTACAATGCGGGCAATAGGTATTTTCTCCACCTTCTCCCGGCACATTTCCTTCATACACATAGTGAAGCCCTGTCTCAAACCCAATATCCCGGGCCCTTCTTAGTGTTTTTACAGATGTTCTTGGTTTATCTATTAGCTTATATGTTGGATAAAACTGTGTTACATGCCATGGTATAAATGGGTCAACAGATTTAATGAACCCAGCGATGTCTCTTAAATCTTTTTCAGAGTCATTATGGTCTGGAATTATCAGTGTCGTTACCTCAACCCATACACCGAGTTTCTTCATAAGCCTTATTGTCTCTTTTACAGGCTCAAGTTTTGCACCACAAATATTCTTATAAAAATCTTCATTCCCCTTGAGGTCTATGTTGTTACCGTCAAGATAAGGTGCAATGAGTCTTGTCGCCTCAGGGCTTGTATATCCATTACTCACAAAGACATTCTTGATACCCTTCTCATGTGCAAGCCGTGCGCAGTCATAAGCAAACTCAAAGAATATAGTTGGTTCCGTATAGGTATAAGAAATACTCTCACAGCCATCCCTTGAAGCTGCTTCTACGATAGCCTCTGGAGTCACAAACTGACCGGGGATATCGCCTTCGTGTTCCTTCGGATACTGGGATATCTCAAAATTCTGGCAGTGTGCGCAGTGAAAATTACAACCTACGGTTGTAAGTGAAAAAGAAGTCGATCCGGGCAAAAAGTGAAAGAGCGGCTTCTTCTCAATAGGGTCAATATGCATTGAGATAACCTTGCCATAAACAAGGCTATATAAAGTACCGTCTCTGTTTTCCCGTGTAGAACAGATGCCCCTTTTCCCATCATTGATAATACATCTATGTGCACAGAGGGAACACCTGACCTTCTTCTCATCGAGTTTTTCATACAGCATCGCCTCTTTCATAAGCAAATTATAACAATTATATGAAACTTAAGCCAATGAAACACACATTACGCAAGGGTCATTATAAAACCTTTGTAGTCGCAGGCTTTAGCCTGCGTTATTTAAAGCCAACTTACAAAGGGGTTTCCTAAAACCTTGCATATACTGTCATTCTGAACTTGATTCAGAATCTCGTTTAAGGAGACCCTGAAACAAGTTCAGGGTGACATTTTACAGAGCTTTTTATTATACCCCTTCGTAATCCATGTTAAATCCACGCAACCTGAAGGTTGCGGCTACACGTTTGCGCAACTCGGGTTAAATTAAGGTACAAAGGCATATGCTATAATATTTCGTCAATAACTAATGAAGATGCATCCACAAAGACATGGTAAAGAAAAAGATTATATTTCTCTGTACAGCTAACTCCTGCAGGAGCCAGATGGCAGAGGGATTTGCAAAAGAATTTGGCAAAGGGTTGATAAAAGTCCACAGTGCTGGCCTCATGGCTGCCGGTGTCAATAGAAGGGCAACTGAAGTCATGAAGGAAGTCGGCATAGATATATCGAATCAGGTATCAGAGGAGATTGATGAAGATCTCCTCGGGCAGATGGACATTGTCGTAACCCTCTGTGGACATGCTGAGGAATTCTGTCCAAGGACACCACCTAAAATAAAACGCTTTCACTGGCCAATCAAAGACCCTGTTGGGACAATAGGTACAGAAGAAGAGATAATGAAGGAATTCAGACGTGCACGGGATGAGATAAAAGAAAGGGTTCAGAGATTAATAGAGGTAATTGTCTCTAATCAGTATCTGTAAACCTTACCAGAGTCCCCTTCCTGTTTGTTCCATATCTGAAGATGGTAATCCCCTTACAGCCCTTTTCATATGCAAGGAGAAATGCCTTTGTAACATCCTCCTTCGTTGATCTATAAGGCATATTAATGGTCTTTGAAACAGCATTATCAGTATATTCCTGAAAACAAGACTGCATCTCTATATGATCTTCCGGGGGGATCTCATGTGCTGTTTTGAACAGACCCCTGATTCTTGCTGGAATCTCTTTCATTCCTCTCAAATAACCTTTTGCTATAACCTTCTCCCTGAGTTCTTCACTTAAAAAACCTTTATTTTTAGCTATCTCAAAAAAGTATTTATTAATCTCATTAAGCTCTGTATCCAGTATAAGCCTTTTGTATGCAATAGCAAAAAAAGGTTCTATCCCGCTTGAACAATCTGCAATGATTGAAAGTGTACCTGTAGGTGCAATGGTCGTTGTTGTTGCATTCCTTACACGTGGCATGTCAGGTGTATCATAGATAGAGCCCTTAAAATTTGGAAAAACACCTCTTGCTTCAGATAGCCCGACAGATGCCATCCTTGCTGTGTCTCTTATAAACCTCATCAGCTCCTTTGCAAGCCTGAATGCCCTTTTGTGATTGTAAGGAATACCAAGAAGTATCAACATGTCAGCCCATCCCATGATACCGAGTCCTATCTTCCTATTGCCTTTGTGCATCTCTTCAATTGCAGGAATTGGATATTTATTAACATCTATGGAATTATCAAGAAACCTCACAGCAATTTTGATATCACTTGAAAGTGAGTCCCAATCAATTTGGTCATTGGGCTTTGGCCGCTCACCCCCCCTACTCCCCCCCTTAGTAAGGGGGGGATTGAGGGGGGGTGACAAATGCCCAGCAATGAATGGTCTTTTCACATACTTCGATAGATTTATTGAGCCTAAAACACATGCCTCATAGGGAAGCAAGGGCTGCTCGCCGCATGGATTCGTTGATTCTATATTCCCGATTTGCGGGGTTGGATTTGTCCTGTTAATCCTGTCTATAAAGACGATGCCAGGATCACCGGTTTCCCATGCACTTTTAACCAGTGCATCAAAAATAACCTTTGCCTTCAGTCTGCTCACTACAGATCTACTTCGCGGATTAATAAGCTCATATTCTCCATCATTCCTGAGTGCATCTATAAATACATCTGTCACCGCCACAGAGATATTAAAGTTGGTTAGCTCACCTTCAGATCTCTTAATATTGATAAATTCAAGGATATCAGGATGGTCAATACGTAAAATTCCCATGTTTGCCCCTCTCCTCGCCCCACCCTGTTTGATAACCTCTGTTGCCGTGTTATAAATCTTCATAAATGAAACAGGACCACTTGCTACCCCACCTGTAGATCGGACAATATCTGCCTTCGGCCTCAATCTCGAAAATGAAAACCCTGTGCCTCCTCCACTCTGGAGAATAAGGGCAGCATTTTTCAGGGTATCAAATATGGAGTTCATTGAGTCGTCCACAGGTAATACAAAACAAGCAGCGAGCTGTCCCATGTCCTTCCCTGCATTCATCAGGGTTGGTGAATTGGGGAGGAATTTGAGATCTGTCATGAGTGAGTAGAATTTTTCTTCCCATTCCTCAGGATTTCCACCGTGTAGATCTTCTGCTGAGGCAATTGTCTTTGCAACCCTCTTAAACATCCCTTCAGGTGTTTCTCTTGCGATACCATCCTCATCTTTCAGGAGGTACCTTTGATTGAGCACCTTCAGGGCATTTTTAGTTAAATTCATAACCAAGTTTATAGAGACGTTTATCTTCTTCTTGCTTCGAGCTTATTCAGTGCATTGATATAAGCCTTTGCAGATGCAACAATAATATCTGTATCAGCGCCATGTCCTCTCACAGACCTGCCATCCTCCTCAAGTGACACTACCACTTCTCCGAGGGCGTCAGTGCCACCGGTAATGCCCTTGACCTCAAATTTAAGCAACCTGCTCTTTGTATTTGTAATTGATGCAATAGCCTTATATGTTGCATCCACAGGCCCATCGCCGTGCTCCAGCCTGTCTATAATATTTTCACCTACCTTAAGCTTGACTGCTGCAGTAGGTTTCTGATTCAATCCACTAACAATATATAAGTCAACAAGACTATAAACCTCCGGAACCTTTGTTACATCTTCGGAGATCAATGCCTCTATATCTTCATCAAAAATATCCTTCTTTTGATCAGCAAGTCTTTTGAATCGTTCGAACGTCTTGTTGAGCTCTTCATCAGTAAGGACATATCCAAGCTCCTTAAGCCTTGCCTTAAATGCATGCCGCCCGGAATGCTTGCCAAGGACAAGCTTTGTAGAATAAAGGCCGATACTTTCGGGTCTGATAATCTCATAAGTAGACTTTTCTTTCAGAAGTCCATCCTGATGGATACCGGATTCGTGTGCAAAGGCATTCGCCCCGACAATCGCCTTGTTCGGCTGTACTGAAATACCGGTTATCTTTGTTACAAGTCTGCTACTGCGTATTATCTCCTCAGTATTTATCCTGGTATCAGCATGAAAAAGATCACGCCTTGTCCTTAATGCCATGACAACTTCTTCCATGGAACAGTTTCCTGCACGCTCTCCGATACCATTTATCGTACATTCGATTTGTCCAGCACCATTCAATACCGCAGACAAAGAATTTGCTACCGCAAGCCCGAGGTCATTATGACAGTGCACCGAGATTACAGCCTTATCAATATTCTTAACCCTGTCGTGGATTGCCTTTATTATTGCTCCGAATTCGACCGGGATACTGTATCCAACAGTATCTGGAATATTAACTGTTGAAGCACCTGCCTCTATGACAGCCTCGACAACCTCACAGAGGTAATTTATATCAGTTCGTGTTGCATCCATAGGTGAAAATTCCACATCTTCAACAAGGCTCCTTGCAAGCTTGACCATCTCTACAGATCTTTTCAATGCATCTTCCCTGCTGATGCGAAACTGATATGTGAGATGAATATCAGAGGTCGAATGAAACGTATGGATCCTTCTTTTCGGAGCATCCTTCAATGCTTCCCATGCCCTCTGAATATCCTCTTCCTTTGCCCTTGCAAGACTGCATATAATGGGCCCTTCCACTTCACTGCCAATAATCTTTATCGCCTCAAAATCACCAGGTGAACTGAATGCAAACCCGGCCTCAATGATATCAATCCCAAGTTTTGCAAGCTGTTTTGCAAGTGTCAGCTTCTCCTGAACATTCATTGATGCACCAGGTGACTGTTCACCATCCCTGAGCGTTGTATCAAATATCCTTATTATTCTCATCAAACAACACCTGCCTTATGTATTTGTTTCCTTCTCCTGTAATAGAGAATTATGTTTTCAATGATACCGCCAATTAAATAAATCATAGCAAAAAAGAAAAGTGCTATGGGTGGATGCATGACGACCAGCACAAGGACAATGACTATAGCAACCAAGATCCAGAACGGTTTTCTCTCTCTGAAATTCAGCTCTTTTGCTCCATGGAACCTTAATGTGCTGACCATAAGCACTGCCAGTAACAATGTGAATAGCAATATGAAATAATTTTTTACTGGTACCGTCTCCCATATCTCATAGTAGAAGATAACGAGTGTTGCAACAATCGTTGCAGCTCCAGGTATTGGCATCCCGGTAAATGCCTTGGATTCTGTTGAGCCCATCTGTACGTTATACCTGGCAAGCCTCAGTGCACCACATGCCACAAAAAGGAAAGCTGCTGCAAATCCAACCCGACCGAATGGAGCAAGTGCCCATTTATAAAGCATGACTGCTGGAGCAACACCAAAGGCTACAAGGTCTGAGAGAGAGTCCAATTCTATTCCAAACCTTGTTGTGCTATGTGTAAGCCGTGCAACCCAGCCATCAAGACCATCAAATATATCAGCTATCAGTATGGCCCAGGCAGCATCGAGATAAGCACCTTTCAGTGCTGCGAGTATTGAATAAAATCCACAGAACATTCCGCATAGTGTCAGAGTGTTTGGAAGTATATATATGCCTTTTCTCATTATTTAGATGTAATTACTAATACGGTCATAAGTATGAAGACATTGATTATAAAATCCCTCCTCACCTCCCTTTGCTAAAGGGAGGCAATGTACCCCT
>VGWY01000109.1 GCA_016873575.1 Nitrospira sp.
AATAAACATAAATAATTCAGATTATATGATGTCTCGATATGAAAATTGACGGAGGAAAGGTATCAAAGAATTTATTATTATGATTAAAACAAGAGAGGATTATATGAGATGCACGGGATATTTTAAGGAGTTTGAGGAAGGGGAAAAGGCTTACACAACTGTTGTTGGGAGTATAGAAAAGTTTGATGGCGACCATGATGCAAAAGACAAATATGATGAATAAAAAGTACGAAAAGCCAAAGCCTGATCTTATCGGCCCTCATGGAGGATACCGTAATTTGGAGGCTAAGAGAAAATAACAATGATAATCCATAACAAAGACATTAAAGAATTAACCGCTGAGATTCCAGAGGGGCATAAGCATCTGAGAACTACGATAGTTCTTCAGGATGGGACAGAGTTTGTGTTTCAGGAGGCTACGATTGCCAATCTCGTGCGGGCGTATATTATGGTGAAAACACATCCTGTGAAAAGGAAAGTGACATTAAAAGGGGAAAAACTCACTGAAAGAAAAAATGGCTATGCAGAATGGCAACTTGTTGCCGATGGCTCGTAGAGAGGAATGATTAAAGACCATGTTTGAACATCATCGAAAACCATTAATCAGCCGGAAGAAATTCATTTTTATCATCGGTTCTTACACAAATTACATCTTGACATTGAGGAAGATGATACGACTGATTAATTCAGCAGATTTGACAGGAGAAGATATTGAAAATAATGGAGACAATTAAATGAAGAAAGTTGGTCGAAATGAGCCTTGCCCATGTGGCAGCGGGAAGAAGTACAAAAGGTGCTGTTTAAGGGAAAGGGAGGGGAAAAGTTTGCCGGAGAGAGGTTCGCCAATAACTGATGATAAATCCTTTGAAGTTGACTTTGATAAAGGAGATTACTCACTTATAAATGAATATGAAAAACTCAAAAACACTGATGAAAAACTTGAATATGTGAGAAATATACTCATGCAAGATAATGAGTTGCCGACTGATTTTGCCCTTGATATGTTTTCATCTCTCAGTGACAGTCTAGGTTCAGATGGTAGACATTCTCAGGCTGTTGAGACCTTCAAAATGTTTTATGAAAAGAAAAGAGAGACATACCTTGACGCCTTTGACTTCTTCGACCGGATGCTACTCTGCCATTACATTCACCTGAATGATATTTCAGGTATAGAAGCAATTCTTGAGAGGTTTGATACAGAACCAGATGAACATATTGATAATTATGTAGAGGTCCTCACTGCTCTTGAGTGTTATGGGCACATAGACCTTGCCCTTTCATCTTACAGAAGGAACTGGAAAAAGATTGTATCTTCAGAGAATATAATGGGATGGGCAATTGATGACTTTATAGATAAACTATATATCTTAACGTTCTTTGAATATTTATTTATAGACACTACATCCCTTAAGAGTAAAGACGCTATTTTCAGGCAATTATTGGAATATGGTGAAATAAAAGACCAGGAGGAGGCTGTGAAGGAATATCAGAGGACATTGGATATACTTTCAGGCAAAGAACAACTGAAGTGGCATGCCGAAGATTTTCCTCCCCATAACACTGGATTTAAAAATCTTAATTATCTTACTCTTGATTTCATCAGGTGGTTTAAAGATAAATATGGCATTCATATGCTGGGACTTGCCGAAAATTATAGAAAAGAGGCAAGTAACTATCTATATTTTTTGAATAGAGGCAAAAAGTCCCGATCTATCTTTAGATTTTCTCACGAAAAGCTTGATGAGTTTCTCACCAGATTTTTCAGATTTCCCTCATTCGACAAATATCATGGAGTTATTGCCCTTGAGGGAGTAAAAGAATTTTTTACTTTTTTTGATGAATATGGTCTGGTAAAAAATGATTTGGTAAAAGAGGTTGAACATTCGTATAGGAGATTAGGCAAAGAGATTGAAAGACTGCTTGGTATAAGTGCATGGAGGTATTCCTGGAGGGAATTTCAGAAGAAGGCTGAAAAAAACAAGATGTAGAAAAGATACAAAGGAGAAAGGATATGTCTAATGAAAAGGAAGAATTAGAGAGAATCTGTATAAATTGTAACAGCTTTTTCCCTGCTGACAGCTTCCTGACAGAATATGGAATATGTCTTATTGATGAATCTTTTGAGCCGTATATTGATGAACTTTTTGAAAATAGTAATTACGACTGTTGCAGGGACTTGATCAATAATTCAAAATTTGATGGCAACAGGGATGCCTGCAAGGATTTTGAACCTATAGAACGAATAGAAATTGATGATGAAATTGGGGAAAGAATACGAGAATTAGAAGAAAATAATAATCTAAAACCAGAATCATTAAAAGAGCTTTTACTTGAAGAAGCAATAAAGAAAATCGATTGGAAAAACCATCCTGTTGAATCATACATAGAATTATTACAAAGTGGTAATCAAAAAGATATCAGGAGCGGGATTAATTCACTTGGGGGATTAATCGGTATGGGCAATAATAATGCCTTTATTGCCCTGTATGATTATTATAAGAAATTACCTCCTGCAAAAAGTCTGGAAGACGTTTATTTCAAAATAAATATCTTAAGAAAATTAGATTATAAAAATGATAGAAAAGAGTTAGCTGATTGTCTGGTTGATGAGCTGTATAAGACACCATCAAATAATACAACAAGAAGTCTTATTCTTGAGATTTTCAAAATAATGAAATCAATCCCGGTTGAACTGAAAAAAGAGGGATTAGAAAGAATGTTAAAAGATAAGAGGTTTTCCCATAGATTGAAGAGAAAAATGGAAGACATGCTGTATTCGGATTATTACTAAGGATAGCTTATGCAATCTAAAACAACCATAATAATCGGCGATAGCCGAAGGATGGACGAGCTTAAGGATGAGAGTGTTCATCTTATCATTACATCTCCTCCATACTGGCAGTTGAAGGACTATGGCAATGGCAGTCAGATAGGGTTTAATGACAGTTATGAAGATTATATTAACAACCTAAACCTCGTCTGGAAAGAGTGTTATCGGGTTTTACATAAAGGCTGTCGTCTTTGTGTGAACATCGGTGACCAGTTTGCCCGATCAGTTTATTACGGAAGATATAAAGTTATTCCCATAAGAGAAGAAATCATTAAATTCTGTGAAACAATCGGATTTGACTATATGGGAGCTATTATCTGGCAGAAGGTTACAACATGCAACACAACGGGTGGAGCAACAATTATGGGATCTTTCCCATATCCAAGAAACGGAATCATAAAACTCGATTACGAGTTTATTTTAATCTTTAAGAAATTAGGTGACCCTTCGAAAGTGAGTAGAGACATTAAAGAAAACTCCAAGCTTACCCTTGAAGAATGGAATGAGTATTTTTACGGCCACTGGAATTTTTCTGGTGAAAAGCAGGACAAGCACCTTGCAATGTTTCCTGAAGAATTGCCAAAGAGGTTAATAAAAATGTTTAGCTTTATTGGGGATACAGTTCTTGATCCATTTTTAGGAAGTGGAACGACTTGTCTTGCTGCAAAAAAGCTTGGGAGAAATTCTATTGGATATGAAGTTAATGAGGATTTCCTGCCAATAATCAAAGGGAAATTACAGATTCCAGAAAACAGAACACAGAGCACAGACTGCATCGTTCCTCAACCTTTGTGCCTTTTCAATGAAAAGGCTACAGAAGAAAGGACAAAACACAAATTTGAAATAATTCTGCAAAAACAAGCTGATATGGATTTTAAAAATAAGATTAAAAAGCTTCCTTATATCTTTAAAGACCCTGTCAGGTTTGATAAAAAGATTGATCCTAAAAAACTCAAATTTGGTTCAAAAATTGATGATTCAGATTCCACACGAGAAATTTATTATTCTGTAAAAGAGATAATAAGCCCTGAAATAATAGTTCTGAACAATGATTTGAAAGTCAGGCTTATCGGTATCAAAGAAAAAAAAGAAAGGAATGGAGAAGCAATGCAATTTTTGCATGAGAAACTAAAGGGACAAAAGGTATTTCTTAAATTTGACACAATAAAATATGATTATAAAGACAATCTATTATGCTATCTCTTTTTAAAAAATAAAACCTTTATTAATGCCCACCTGATTAAGACTGGGTTTACTTATGTAGACATCTCGATGGAATACAAATATAAATCTAAATTTGTAACAATTAAAAAGACTGCAAGGAACATTTGTTGAAAGGTCATTTAATTACTTGTCTTAGTACAGAGGAACTACACAAGTTTGAAATGCAACGATATGTTGGAGTAGGTCCATTTTATCCTAGTTCCAGTAACAGTAAGCGACAAGTTAGTGCACGACTACGTATACTGTGGGATGTTATTGCAGATTTGAAAAGAGTGCAACCTGGCGATATCTGTTTTTTACATGCTGAAGGACTAATTTTTGGCCCTTATGTTTTCAAAACTGGCTTTCGAGAATCTCAATCACTCCCTGAAATTCTTCGATCAATAAATCTATCTCTGGAACTATGGTGGGAAAATCTTGACGAATTTAATAACTTAAATATTCAAGAATATGGCTATGTTGCAGCTATTGATAGGCCTAAGGGATGTAATAGTGACGGTGTAGACTTAATGAATTTATTTTTACGGCAATCTCTTGGCATTTTTAATGGTATCCCGCCACGCTTTATGTATGGTGATACAAAGAAAATTGTTAAACCACTTTTATTTCATGAGATTCCTCAGCTACTAGAAATAGTTAAGTTTAATGGCGATTGGTCTATTATCTCAGGTGTAGCTTATCCTATAAACTCTTTAAGCCATATTTCACTTAATTTGTCTGATCATGACGGACATTTATTTTGTGAGAAGTTATTAGAAGCATGGTTTATGGAAAATATGACTACGACAGGCAGTCAATATAAAGAAATAGTCAATCTTATAGGTGAGTTTTCATATTATGCAAACAGTATTTATACATATTATACAAATTTCCTCGATGTTATAGCTTACAACATTCCGCAAGATAAAATATTACAACGATGTGAAAAATGCAGGAATGTTATTCGTAGCTTTGCTGATGACATTCGTATTATCGAACTCAAAAGAGATCGACTTTTTGATGAATTGCAAACAGTCTATCAAGTTGAAGACTATATGAAATGGGCTAGAGATGTTTTAAATCCAGCAGGAAAAGTAACTGGTTATATTGTAGCATCTGCTTTTAATAAAGAATATAAAAACTATGTTAAAAACAATAAAGATATTAGTCTTTTACAGTACATACTTAGGAAAGGTGCTTTGTATCTACAACAGGTTTAACAATGGATAATGGTTAATGCCTAAATATGATCTCTATAAACTCCTTAAAGAGGAGCTTCAGAATGGCTCGTCTGACCTTATAACTCGCCCTTCAGGGTAGGTAGAACGGGGGATTATGAGGGATTTTGAGAAGGAAAAGGAATGAGAAGAAGAAAAATGAGTATCAGTGGAAGAAATATAGAGGAAATTGACGATGTGATGGCAAAGATTTTCAGGGGAAAAACTCCGCAGCAGAGACTTGCCATAGCCTTCGGTATGTGGTCATCGGCAAAGAAACAGCTTACAAACTATTTGCGTTATAAACATCCGGAATGGGACGATACAATGATTCAAAAGGAAGTAGCTAAGAGGTTATCTCATGGAACTGCATGAGCTGCTCAAATATTTAATTAAAGCATTTGAGTCACTTGAAATCCAATATTTTATAACAGGCTCAATGGCCTCAATGTTTTATGGAGAACCAAGGTTTACCAATGATATTGATGTAGTAGCAGATATTAAGGAAAAACATATAGCAGGTCTATTAAAGCTATTTCCAGAAGATGAGTTTTATATAAGTGAAGAAGCCATATTGGATGCAATTATAAATCAATATCAATTCAACATAATACATCCTGCTTCAGGGTTAAAGGTTGATGTTGTTATTGCAAAAGGAGATGACTTTGATAAAAGCAGATTTAAAAGAATAAAAAGAGTTACAACTATTGAGGAAATATGGGCTAATTTTGCTTCTCCAGAAGATGTCATCATTATGAAAATGAGATATTACAAAGAAGGTGAGTCAGAAAAACACCTTCGCGATATAGCCAGTATGCTGAAAATATCAGGTAACGAAATTGACAGAGATTATATTGATTTTTGGGCGAAAAGATTAAATCTTTTGGATATATGGAATGCAATTTTGAATAAATTAAAATTAAATTTATAAACTATGCAAACTTATAACCTTTATAACATCCTCAAAGAAGAGCTTAAAAACGGTTCGTCTGACCTTGTGACACGCCCATCGGGGCAGGTAATCAGGGAGCGGATTGAGCGGGATATTGCATTGGAAAAGGATGGGGAGGTTATCGCCCTTGATTTCTCAAGGGTCGGCATCATTGATTATTCATGTGCTGATGAGGTAGTAGCAAAGCTTGTTTCGAGACTTTTAAGTGGTGAATATGGTGATAAATATATTGTTTTAACCGGTCTTAATGAAAATCAGAAGGAGAATATAGAGGTTGCACTTGAGAGAAAGGAGCTTGCTATCATGGCAGAGATGAGGGACAGGAAGAAAGTCCTCCTTGGAAGTCTTAATAACTATCTTAAGGAGACGCTACAATTTATTCTCAAAAAAGACAAAATTACAGCAAAAGACCTTTCAGAAACCATGAAGCTTGAGGCAAATACAAGTGGAACAAGGCTTTTGAATCTTCATAAGAAAAGGCTTGTAAAAAGAATAGATGAGATAAGAGATGGTGGAAGGGTTTGGATATATGAAAAGATTTAATAGAAAGGAGGGTTAAAATGCTTCTTTATCTTGTACAGCATGCAGAGGCTAAGAGGGAGGAGGAAGATCCTTCTCGTAGTCTTTCTGAAAAGGGTCTTCAGGATATTAAAAGAGTTGCTGTTTATGCTGAGAAGTTGAATATCAAAATAAGCCAGATATTCCATAGTGGAAAGACAAGGGCTTTACAGACTGCAGAGGTATTGGCTGATCACCTAAAACCTGAAAAAGGCATTACACAAACAGATGGTTTATCGCCTATGGATGAGCCTCAGATATGGGCTGACCGAATATTAAAAATGCAAGATGCCACTATGCTCGTTGGCCACCTCCCGCATTTAGCCCGATTAGCCTCTCTGCTTTTGTGTGGTGATAAAAATAAAGGCATTGTTAATTTCAAGATGGGAGGGATTGTCTGTCTCAGTAGAAATGAAGATGGCAAGTGGTCTGTAGAGTGGATGATTATACCAGTCTACGACTCATAGAGAGGTAATTAAATGACAACAGCTATTTTCATCATCATCGGTTTTGTAATAGGAGCAGTTATTGCGTGGATTATTGCTTCCTCACGCCAACAGAAGAATTATGCACAGCATATTTCTGAACTCGAACGGAGGGCAAGTTCTGCTGAGGCAATTGTTGAGGAAAGAAGTAATCTGATTCAACAGAGAGAGGCTGAGATAGCCCATCTTAGAGATGAACTGAATGCAGAAAAGCAATTAAAGACAAGACTCGAAGAGTCCCAGAAATATCTTCAAGAGGAGAGGGAACGCCTTGAAGCTATGAGAAGAGAACTGAGTGAGGCTTTTAAAGCAATCTCTTTAGAAGCACTTTCTAAAAATACCGATGAATTTATGAAACGTGCTGATGATTTCATGAAGCTTGCTGAAGAAAAGCTTAAGTCCCAGACTATTGAAGGCAAAAAAGAGCTTGATGGGAAAAAGGAGCTCATAGACCAGAATATTGAGGTAATAGGAAAGACAATAGCTGAGGTTCAAAGAAAAATTGAGGAAGTAGGAAAAACGAGTGGTGAAAAATTTACAGAAGTAGCAACTCTTATCAAAAAACATGAAGAGGTTACATTCAAATTAAAAGATACGACAGATCATCTGAGGCATGCTCTTGCAAGCTCTAAAAAACGTGGTGAATGGGGTGAGCGTATGGCAGAAGATATTATCAGGCTGATAGGAATGGTGGAGGGAATTAACTATATCAAGCAAAAGACTTTAGAGCACTCAGCAGGCAGGCCTGATTATACATTTCTATTACCTAATAAACTGAAGATTAACATGGATGTAAAGTTCCCGATGGAAAACTATCAGCACTACCTTGAAGCACAGTCCGAACATGACAGGAAACGTTTTAAGGACGAGCTGCTGAAAAATGCAAAAATCATGATTCGGCAGGTAACAACCCGTGATTATATTAACCCTGCCGAAAATACTGTTGATTATGTAATTGTTTTTATCCCTAATGAACAAGTCTATAGCTTTATAAATGAGGCTGATACAACAATAATGGATGAGGCACTGAGGCAGAAGGTTATTTTATGTTCTCCTTTCACCCTTTATGCAGTGCTTGCAGTTATAAGACAGGCAGTTGAAAATTTCAATCTGGAACAAACTGCTTCAGAGATTCTCAAGTTACTTAGCGAGTTTGCTAAACAATGGGATGCATATAAAGAAAAATTCAGACTTATGGGTGAAAGGCTGGATGCTGCCAAAAAAGAATATGATGCCCTTGTCACAACAAGAAGCAATATGCTTGAAAGACCGCTAAAGAAAATAGAGGATATCAGGAAACAGAAGGCTATTGAATTAGATGAGAAGATAAAATTTGATGAGACTACTACACTTTTAATGTGATTTCAGGATATGAAATTGAACGAACTGGAATCTATCTTCAATATATTAAGTGAGAACTTTCCCGATTATGAAAAGCGGCAACAGCAGATTGACATGGCAAATGAAGTTTATGCCTGTCTCAAGAACAGAAAGAATCTCATAGTTGAGGCAGGTACAGGAGTTGGCAAATCCTTTGCGTACC
>VGWY01000110.1 GCA_016873575.1 Nitrospira sp.
ATCATCTTTTTACCCTCCTGGTTTTTAGGTTTTCACCTTTTGGGTGATATTATATATCACCTGAAACCTTTAACCACGAGGGTTCTTCTTCTTTCTCTCTATTTCTAAATCTTTTTTAGGGTAAGGGATATTCAGTGAATCGAGGATGTTGAATACTGTCCTGACTGCCTGTGAATCTTCTGGTAGTTGAAAAATTGGCCTGCCCTGAAGGTCATATTCAAATACAATATTGTCCTGAGGCACAATCCCTGCAACAGAAAGTCCGGCATTCCCGGCAAGGCTCTTCAGTCCCTCCCCCTTATCGCCATATACCCTGTTGATAAGCAGAACACGCCTGTTAATCTCAAGCTCAAGCTCATCAATCAAATCATAAATTCTTTTTGCTGTCTGGATGCCTCTCACCGTTGGATCACTGATTATGAACAGCAAATCAACCTTGTGAGTCGTTCTTCTGCTCAGATGCTCCATGCCAGCTTCATTGTCTACAACAACATAGTTGTACGTCTCAGAGAGTTTATCTACATATTTTCTTATGATATTGTTTGCCGCACAATAGCATCCAGGGCCTTCAGGTCTTCCCATAACGATTAAATCGAATCCTTTCGACTCTATGATTGATTGCTGAATCTGATAGTCAAAGAGTTGTTCCATTGACATCCCGCCGGGCCTTTCAGAACCACTCCTTATTGTATGAAGCGACTCTTCTCTCAATCTGCCTATGGTTGTATGGACATCAACTCCGAGTGCCTCATTGAGACAGTTATTTGAATCTGCATCTACCGCAAGCACAGGACCTCTTTTGTACTGAATAAGATAACGCACGGTGAGTGCCGCAATACTCGTCTTCCCTGTACCACCCTTCCCTGCCAGGGCAATTACAAATGCCATGTATGTATAATACACCATATCCAAAAAAATTTGGGGTCAGCCCTTGATTATTGACAAAATAATTAGAGTTGTATAATGTATAAAATATACACCATGGCAAGACCATTAAGGGTGGAATATGAGGACGCTATATATCATATCCTGTCAAGAGGAAACAAAGGCGATTACATCTTTTCAGAAGACAGGGATAAGGAATATTTTCTTGAGATACTCAAAAAAGGTGTAGAAAAGTACAACATACAACTGTATACCTATTGCTTGATGGGCAATCATTATCATTTGTTATTGTCGATACCAGATGGAAGACTTACCAGATTTATGCATTTTATCGGATCGAGTTATGGGAGTTATCTGAGAAGAGACAGAGGATGGATAGGACATGTTTTTGCAGGAAGATATAAATCACTGTGTATAGAGAAAGAAGGGTATTTATTAGAGCTTAGCAGGTACATACACTTAAATCCTGTAAGGGCAACCATAGTAAAGTTACCTGATGATTATCAGTGGAGCAGCTATCGGTATTATATAGGACAATGGAAGAGTCCTGAGTGGCTAAACATAGCGTGGTTATTAGATGAGTATGGAAAAACATTTAATGCATCGCAAAAGAAATACAAGGAATTCGTGGAGGCAGGGATAGAGAATCCACCGAGGTATCCTGTAGAAAGGATAGTGGGACAGGCTATACTTGGTAGCAAGGAGTTTGTTAAAAATGCAATCAAGAATATAATGAAAGATAAACCTTTAAAAGAAGTAACAGCAAAGAGGATATTTACTGACAAAATAAATATAAACGAATTATACAAAAGGGTATGTGCATACTATCAATTAAAGGAATTGAGGAAGGAAAATAAGATCAGTACAGAGTTAAAGCAAAGCAGGGAGATGTTTATTTATCTTTCAAAAGAGCACACATCTTCTTTAAACAGTGAGATATCAGAAAAGATAGGAGGATTAAGTCCTTCAGGAATAACACACAAATATAAGAGGATGTTAAGTAAAATAGAAGGAGATAAAAAGCTACAAAAGAGGTGGGACAGAGAAGCAGAAATAATAATGTCAATTTTCAAGGGCTGACCCCTTTCCACTAATAAAAGGAAAATTAGGTATAATAACAGTATCTTATTTTGTGAGATTTTCAATGAAAAAAACGTTATTTACCATAACTATCCTGCTTATATCTGTTCTGTTGAATCCATCTTTCAGTCCCGGTCAAACCCAAAAACAACCACCTAAATATGTTGGTTCCGATACCTGCAAGGATTGCCATAAGGACGAATATGAGAGCTTTATGACTTATGCCAGAAAGAGTAGGTCATTCGAGAGCATTCAAAGGGTAAAAAAAGGGTTGACAGAAGAGGAGATCAAAGGTTGCTATCACTGCCATACTACAGGATATGGCAAACCAGGAGGTTTTATAAGTCCCGAAAAGACGCCTCATCTGAAGAATGCAGGCTGTGAGGTATGCCATGGCCCTGGCGAGTTCCATGTGAAGACAGGGAGTCCTAAAGACACAAAGAGGCGTATGACCATGAAAGATTGCGAAGATTGTCACACCACGGAAAGGGTCAAGGCATTCAGGTATAAGCCCATGATTCACGGAGGGGCACATTAAATAAGTTACTAAGGAGATCATAAGTAAGAATACTTGTCTGTCATTCCCGCTTGTCGTTCCAGCTTGTCTGGAATCTTTCTTAAGAGAAGGATTCCGAACAAGTCGGAATGACGGAATAGGTGAGAAGGATTCTGGACGAGCCAGAATGACAAAAAGATGTCGTTTTACTTATGGTCTTCTTAGTAAAAGTGAAAAGTGAGGAATAAGGGGACAGAATGTTTGGTTTAATAAAAAAGCACCTGGGTTACAAGATAATGGCTGCCATGCTTATCATTATATTGCTGGTACTGTTAGCCGAAATCTACATGCGAATATACTTCGGCACGAAAGACAGGTTAGAAATTGCGACCTCGCTCAGCAGTGAGCTGGCTGACTCCATCTATGCCGGCATAAAGTATCCAATGGAGATAGGAGATAGCGAGGCTATAAAAAGAGAATTATCAGACATACGAAAAAAGATGAGAGATGTGCAGGTATTTATCTGTGATTTCGACCAGGAGATTGTCTATACAACACATACAGAAAAATTAAAAACAAGGGTAGCAGATTCCATTAATAATCAAACCATCTTGCGGACACTGACAGAAACGTTAAAAACAGGCATTGAACCACGGTTTGATCCAAGAAAACCCTTTGAAGATATTGCGAACGGAAGAAGACATCTCGTTATAATTCGACCAATTCCGAACGAAAAGGATTGCTATCACTGTCATGGCTCTTCAAGAAAGGTCATTGGTGGCATCGTAGTGAAGCTTGATGCTGAGCGAACATATGCTCAGGTTGTAGCACAGCGGAACCGTACATTAATAATAGTGCTATTCCTCATACCTATTGCAGTCGTTCTTATCTATCTCATGGTGAACAGGTTAGTACGGCATCCTGTTGAGAGCCTGGCGGAAAAAGCAAAAAAGTTTGCAGAAGGAGACATGTCAGTTTCTGTGGATGTGAAGACCGAAGACGAGATCGGAATCCTTGGTAAGGCCTTTAATTATATGGTCGAAAGCGTCTCTTCATTCAGCAAAAAATTAGAAGAGGAAAACAAGAGAAAAACAGCTTTATTAAACGAAAGGACCAAGCTTTTAACATTGCTGGAAAGGGCTAACAAAGAGCTCAGAGAACTTGATAAGCTAAAATCTACATTCTTAGCTAACATGTCTCACGAACTTCGCACTCCAATGAATGCAATTATCGGTTATACGGATTTATTAGTAGACGGGGTTGATGGTCCCATTAACGAAGACCAGGAAAAGAGTCTAAGAAAGGTGGCAAATAATGCAAGACATCTCCTTCAATTGATTAATGACATCCTCGATATTTCGAAGATAGAAGCCGGGAAGATAAAATTAAATCCGAAAGAAATTGATCTTAAACGGGTAGTTGAAACTGTCCTTCCCACCTTTGAACCCCAGTTGAAACTCAAAGGCCTTTCGCTTACTATAGATATTTCTGAGGGATTACCTCTCATATACGGTGATGACGATAGGATAAGAGAGATTCTCATAAACCTCTTATCAAATGCTGTCAAGTTTACTCATAAAGGTGGGATTATCATATCAGCAATGCTTTCTGAAAGGGGTATCAAACCTGATGAGCCACCATTATTTATGGAAATTTGCGTTGAAGATTCAGGCATAGGAATTAAGGAAGAAGACATCGGTAAGATCTTCGACAAATTTGTACAGGTAGACCTTACCTCAGTTCGTCAGTATGAAGGTACGGGTCTTGGACTCAGTATTGCCAGAGGACTGGTATCTTTACATAAAGGTATCATATGGGTTACGAGTAAGGTTGAAGAAGGCAGTAAATTTTGTTTTACCCTTCCTTTAAAGAAAGAAATACTCGAAAAACCTGCTGAGCCAATAATTGAGACAAGAGTAGCTGAAGCCTTAGCCGATTATTTTGGAAGACCTGTTGTTGATTTTTTAAAAGAACTGGAATACGGAGGAAAACCAATACGATGCTGGGAATATATACGTTGCGGACAGCCAAGTTGTCCTGCCTATGGGAGCAAGGAAGGCAGATGTTGGTTAATCATGGGAACACATTGCACAGGCATGAAAATAGCTGCATATCCAGAAAAGGTAGATTTCTGTAAAGGATGTGAGCTTATTCAAAGCATTGTAGCAAAACCTGGAGAAGAATATACATCCATTGAATCAAGAGGCGGAGAAGGTGCAAAAAAGACCGTGATGGCTATCGATGATAATTTAGAGGCTATTGATATCATAAGAAAATATTTAGGTGAAGATTATAAGGTCATCGGCCTCCTCACAGGCGAAGGAGCAGTGGAAAAAGCGAAAGAGATGAAACCCATGGCAATTACCCTGGATATCATGATGCCAACGAAGGATGGATGGCAGGTACTCAGGGAATTAAAAAAAGACCCCGAAACACAGGATATTCCGGTGATCGTCCTTTCAATTGTGGATGACCAGCGGTTAGGTTTTAGCCTTGGTGCTGCAGAGTATATAATCAAACCTGTAGAAAAACACATTCTATTGAGAAAACTAAAAAAACTTGAGAAGACAGCAAAGATAAAACGAGTGTTGATCGTTGACAATGATCCCCAAACAGTAAGATTAATTGGCAATGTCCTTGAAGAGGCAGAATACCAGGTGACAACAGCATACAACAGTGAGGATGCAATAAAATCTATACAGGACTTCAGGCCTGACCTGATCGTATTAAATCTAACAATGCCTGAAACTGGTTTTGATGTAATCGAGTACCTCAAGACTGAAAAAAGAGTCAAAGAGATACCCCTTATTGTTCTTACCCAGAAAGACCTATCGGAAAAAGAAATAGACGATCTCAACGGCAGGATACACGGGATATTAAACAAGGTTGTTCTCACCAAAGAGGATCTTTTAAAGGAACTCAAGGATACTATCAGCAAGATGAGTACGGATCAATGAAAACTCCATGAAATTTTTAACACTTCTCCTCTTATTCATTTTATTCCCTCTCAATGCCTGGGGTTATGTACCCCACGAATATCCTGCAATCTACACCCACCAGATAGGGTGCATCTTCTATTTAATCGCCCTACTTATCTTTTTGTGGGTTATTGTCTCTCACCGTCTGCATAAAGAAAGGGGCTGGAGATACCTTTTTCTCGCGGTAATATTTTTTATCATATGGGATATAGATATACTCATCAGTCGTTTTGCAGAGGCATGGTGGCCACCCCAGAGAATAGGAGAAATAGAGGGATGGGAGTATTTCAGAATGAAGATACTCGTTCAAGGTCCTGAATATATCTATTACATGGGAAGATGCGATTTTATACTTCTCAATGTCGCAATGCTCCTCTTTTATATTGGACTGAGAGAGCAACTGAAAGAAGAAAAAAAAGAGGTCCGGTATTTTGCCCCTGCGATTCTCCCGCTCCTTCCGATTCTGCTCTCTGATATCACAGGAAACATCATATTTATAACGCTTTCAATACTGTGCCTTACTACCAGTGTAAAACTCTACAAAAGGGACAGAGAAAATCCGCTCTGGCACTACATGGTGTTGCTTTCCTCTACATATCTTATGTTCTCAATAAGCAGGTCCTTAGGCCATATTTTAAAGCACGTACTTATCCCAACAGGAAACCGATATATCTGGGACTACCTCTATCTGGATGCAATTGGTGGAAGTCTTAATACCTCTATCCGTTTTTTAGTAGCTACCCTGACTCTTTTCTTCATCTGGGTATACAGATCATATCTGAAAATATCGCAGGATAAGGAGGAATTAGCAAGCTCTGTGGCGGAAAGGACCCATCTCATAGAGCAATTAGAAAGAGATAAAATGGAGCTCAAGGAACTGGATAAACTAAAATCCGCTTTCTTAGCCAACGTGTCTCATGAACTCCGTACCCCTATGAATTCTATCATCGGCTATACAGAACTATTATTAGACAGGGTTGACGGCCCTATTAATGAAGACCAGGAAAAGAGCCTCAAGAAGGTAACAGTTAATGCCAGACACCTCCTGCAACTGATAAATGCTATCCTCGATATATCCAGGATAGAGTCAGGGAAAATAAAATTGGAACCGATGGAGCTCGACCTGAAATGGTTAACTGAGTCTGTTATCCCTACCTTTGAACCTCTAATAAAACAGAAGGGACTTACACTTACTATTAATATAGATGAGAACCTACCTCTCATTTATGGTGATGAGGCCAGGATCAAACAGATTTTGACAAACCTGTTATCCAATGCCATTAAGTTCACCCTTAAGGGGGGTATAACCATAAGCGCTAAGCCCTCTGAGCGGGGTATTAAACCTGGAGAGCTACCTATATTTACAGAAGTCTGTGTAGAGGATACAGGAATAGGGATAAAAGAGGAGGATATCGGCAAGATCTTTGATAAGTTCACACAGGTAGATGTCTCTACCGTGCGTCAATACGAAGGTGCAGGCCTCGGGCTCAGTATCACCAGTGGACTGGTAGCATTGCATAAAGGTGTGATCTGGGTAACGAGTAAATATGGAGAGGGCAGTAAATTCTGTTTTACCCTTCCCCTGAAAAAAGAAGTATTCGAGAAACATGTTGATTCTATATAATAAAAGTTGCAAAAACATTGGAAGGTAAACAACCATGCCAAAGAAGATATTAATAGTTGAAGACAATGAGGATAGCCGGGAACTTGTTGTGAAGGTTCTGAAGAATAAGGGCTACCTCACTGTTGAGGCAGTTGATGGAGAAGATGCAATAGAAAAAGCAATGGCTGAAAGACCTGACCTGATCCTGATGGATATCTCAATCCCAAAAATTGATGGTTACGAAGTTACAAAAAGGCTTAAAAGCCAAGAGGAGTTTAGAGATATTCCCATCGTAGCCTTAACTGCCCACGCAATGAAAGGAGACAGAGAAAAAATCATCGTTGCAGGATTTGAAGGATATATCTCAAAACCTATTAATGTGCGTGAATTACCCGATCAGGTAAAGGCTTACCTGAGAGGCAAGTGGGAGAGTGTCTTGGGTGGAGAAGACAAGTAAGATATTGATTGTAGATGACGCTGAAGATACCGTAGATCTCTTGAAAAAGAGATTTCACTCTGAAGGGTACGACACAGCAGAAGCTTACAACGGCGAAGAAGGCATTCAAAAGGTTGCAGAATATAATCCTGATTTAATCGTCCTCGATGTTATGATGCCGAAAATAAATGGCTATGAGGTCTGTCAAAGGCTTAAATCAGACGAAAAAACCAAATATATTCCTATTCTTATGCTCACTGCAAAGGGTGAGGTTGAACATAAGGTAAAAGGTCTTGATATCGGGGCAGATGATTATATGTCCAAACCATTTGACTACAAGGAACTTTCTGCGAGAATCAGGTCATTACTTTCCCTGAAGGCAACGCATGAGAAAAAGGTGGTAGAGGAAAAGTCAGGTGCGCTGGAACAGATGATGGATCAGGTTGCACACGAGATAAGAAATCCCCTTACTGCCATTGGAGGGTTTGCACGCAAGGTCTATAATAAGCTTCCTGATGATGATCCCAACAAAAAGTATATGGAAATTATCATAGAAGACGTAGCCATACTTGAAAGCATGATTAAGCAGCTTATTGAGTTAAAAAGCATGGCTGTGTCATATAAAGAGCCTACAAATGTAACTGATGTAATCAAAGAATCCCTCACTGTTTTTGAACAGGATTTTTCACAAAAGGCTATTCACGTCCAAACTGAATTAACGGATAATCTTCCTTTAATCAATGCAGACAAAAAACTTCTAAAAAAGGCACTATGTAATCTTATCAAAAATGCTCTTGAAGCAATGGAGGCAGGTACTAAAGAGTTGAAGATTGTAAGTAGGATAGAGAATGAAAATGTGATAGTAACTATATCTGATACAGGAAAAGGTATCTCGAAAGATAAGCTCAAGAGCATCTTTGACCCTTTGTTTACCTCAAAAATTTATGGCCCGGGACTCGGTCTCACCTTTGCACAGAAGATAATCCAGGATCACAAGGGGACGATTTCTGTAGAAAGTGACCCTGGAAAGGGAACGACTTTTACGATAAGCTTGCCAGTTTAGAAAACCTGATTCTTTAACTATTTATAATACAAGCGGCGTAGTATTTAAGCGGATTGTCGATGCGACCCCTCGGTAAAAATCAAGACCCATCTTCAACACTTGCAAAAAAATAATCAAGTAATAACAATGAGTTACAGCGACATAAAAAGGGCGTGGCACTACAATATCCATTTTACTGGGCAGTGGTGTTTTACGATTAAACCTTCTTTTTC
>VGWY01000111.1 GCA_016873575.1 Nitrospira sp.
CAGAATGCCTCAGTTTAAGGATCAAGGATTTAGACCTTGAGAGAAGTATGCTCATTGTAAGAGCAGGCAAAGGAGACAAAGACAGGAGGACGGTCATTCCCGAACGGTTGAAGGATGTCCTTATTCACCATATCGAGGATATCCGCTGCATTTATGCCAAAGACCGAGAGCAAAATCTCAATGGCGTCTATTTGCCCGGCGCCCTTGAGAAGAAGTATCCTAATGCAAGCAAGGAATGGGGATGGTTCTGGCTGTTCCCCTCTCAATCTCTTTCCATCGATCCACGAACTCTGATCGTCCGGCGCCACCACATGCACCCTGCATCCCTTCAAAGGGCTTTTCGGGATGCAGTACAGCAAACAGGGATATCAAAACAGGTTTCTGTTCATACGTTACGGCACAGCTTTGCTACTCATCTGCTTGAAAACGGCTATGACATCAGGACAATACAGGAACTGCTCGGACACAGTAACCTTCAGACCACAATGATCTATACCCATGTTGCAACAAAGAATGTTCTTGGTGTCAGGAGCCCTCTCGATAAATAATTATGAAATTTCTGAGTTCATCTTGACAGACATGAATAATAAAAATGGCAAAGAGACATCTGGGACAGAATTTTCTGTATGACCCATCAATCCTGAGAAGGATTATTCAGGTCGCACAGCTCAATAAAGAAGACCTTGTCGTGGAGATAGGTCCCGGTCCTGGCATGCTGACGAGGATGCTGGCTGAACGTGTTAAAAGGGTTATTGCTATCGAGCTTGATGAGAAGTTGTTCGAAAAACTACAGATTAAACTCATTGAATATAACAATGTAGAAATAATCCATGGGGATGCCCTCAAATACAATTATGAGAACCTTCCTGAATTCAAGGTTGTTGCAAACATACCGTACTATATTACGACCCCTATCCTCTTCAGGCTTCTTGAACTGAAACAAATATGTCCTACAGATACCCAAAAGACATTGGAAGTAATCCCCCCTTCCCCCCCTTTAGTAAAGGGGGGAAGGGGGGATTTTCAGATGAAAAAAAATCTCAAAACCATAACCCTGACTGTCCAGAAAGAGGTTGCTGAAAGGATAGCAGCAAGTCCTGGCGGGAAAGACTATGGCGTTCTTTCAATCATGGTCCAGTATTATGCAAAGCCGGGTCTTAAATTTATCATACCAAAAGGATCATTTAGACCAGTGCCGAGGGTTGATTCTGCTGTTGTCCATATGAAAATCCTTGAACAACCTCCCGTTGATGTAAAGGATGAAAGATTTTTCTTCAGGATTGTTAAAACTGCCTTTTCTCAGAGGAGGAAGATGCTTTCGAATGCCCTGAGGAGCATAAGGGAAGATATAAAAGAAAGACTGGATGAGGCTGGGATAGATTCACATCGAAGACCCGAAACCTTGAGTATTGAGGAATTTGCACATCTTGCTGATATCATTAAAAATTAGCCACAGAGCACACAGGGAAAATATAAAACTAAGTTTTTACTTCAAAGATCTTTACTTCTTTCTCTTTCCCTTTTACCTTAACGGTATCAAGTTCTCTTAACTGAAAACCACTTACTCCTTTTTCTCTCATTCCATTGAGATGATTTATGGTAAATTCTGTCACAATAATCCGCACATTGTACTGCCTTGTGAGCTTTTCAACCCTTGCTGCAAGGTTTACATGGTCGCCAATAACCGTATAATCCATCTTCTTACCTGGCGCCCCGATATTCCCGATAATAACCTCTCCTGTATTAATGCCTATACCGCAGTCAAGGATAGCCTTCTCCTCTTTTATCCATTTTTCCTGTAAATGAGAAAGACTGTCTATCATATCCAGCGCACACCGAACAGCAAGTTCTGCATGATCGGGCTGTTCGGCAGGTGCACCCCAGAAAGCCATTATTTCATCTCCGACAAACTTATCCAGAGTGCCATCCCACTTAAAGACGATATCCACCATCTCCTTAAAATACTCATTCAACATGTTGACAACCTCTTCAGGCGGTAATTTTTCGGAAAAACTGGTAAACCCTATGATGTCAGAAAATAAGATAGTCACCTCCCTTCTATTGCCGCCAAGATTTGCCTTCTCTGGATGACTAATAAGCTCCTCAACAATCTTTGGAGACACGTAATGTGAAAACATCCTCTTTATTTCATGAGCTTTTTTCTCTTCAAGGAAGAATCTTGTTATTGTCTGAGATGTAAATATGGTAAGCATATTGAAAACAGGATAGATGAGATTTATCCAGAAATTTTCGTATATCAGGAGATAACAACTCAGAAAGATATAAATGACTGTGAAGCAGGCTGCAAGGGCAACACTTGGGATTGCCTTTAACCTCGGAAGGAGTAATCCCAGAAAGATACCAGTAACAAGGATGACTACGAGCTCTATAAAACCAGGACTCTTCCTGAGGAACTTATTGAAAAGGATGTTCTCAACAACACTGGCATTCTTTTCAACACCTGGCATATTGGCAGAAAGCGGGGTAACCTTCTGGTCATATGTGCCGAGTGCAGATGTTCCGATAAAGACGAGCTTCCCCCTGAAAAGCCCTTTATCAATCTTACCTTTGATAACATCTGATGCTGATATGTATGGGAAACTATATTCTTTACCCCTGTAATTGATGAGCACCCTTCCACTCAGATCTGTTGGAATAAAGTGATTCCCAAGTTTTATCCCTGAACCTCCGTAAAGAACCACGTCCTTCATCTCTATGCCGAGTGCAAGCCTTGTAATCTGAAGTGAAAATGAAGGATAGCTATCATCTCCGTAGCTAATATACAGGATCTCCCACCTCAGGACGCCGTCCATGTCAGTCAGGGTATACACATGACCAAGAAAGGAAAATTTTGAGAATTCCTCAAGAGGCGGGATAACACTTTCTGCTTTTATTGACCATTGTTTCCATGGGATCCCTGTTACGCTTTTCACCTCCATAAATGCAGAATCCCAGAGAAAATCCGGGATATTTTTAGGTGTTACAATCTCTTTTTTCCCCTCGGGGACTATAAATGCCGTTGCAAGGACAACATTGCCTGCATTTTTTATTGCCTTTGCAAGTTCATCATCGGTCTCTTTACTTTCTTTTTCGCTGAACATAATATCAATCCCCATGACCTTTGGCCTGTCTTCTGAGATTTTATTAACTAACATAGCCATAACATCCCTTCTCCACGGCCATCTTCCAATTTCACTCAAACTTTTTTCATCAACAGAGACAATGAGAATGTCCTTTGGAGCTGGTTGGTGTTTAACAAGATTTTTCAGGTAAAGCCTCATGTCATATGTCCTGCCTTCAAGTTTTTCCCTGATTGTGGCAGGATCAAAGAGTTGAAGGGCAACAAACAGTGATGTGGATATGAGTGTAATCAGATAAAACAACAGTCTCTTTTTCATGGTAAAAATTATACAGATTTATAGCAAAAAAATCAGACAAGACTATTGCAGAATTATTCCAGCCTCAGATTCTTTGTCCATGAAATTTTCTGCACCCGGTAAAAAACAGGAGGATTATGAAAAGGGTGTATTTTCTGTAACATTACATATAAAAAATACTGATGGCTAATAGCTGAGAGCTTATTTCTTTACTTTCATGGTGTATATCTGCCACCTGTATTGAAGTAGGTGACTGATTCAATTCCACCCCAGATAATCATTTCTGAGCCTGTCCATACTGCAGAAGGCCCAGATCTTAAAATAGGTTCGTTTTCTGAAGAAGTTACACTCCATGTATCTGTCTGGGGATTATATTTGTATATAGCACTGGGCCCCAGTGTAGGATCATTAGACCATAACATCATCTCAGACCCGGTCCAGACCCCTGTCATTACAGTCCCTGCTGCAGGTGCATTTACAGTAGATGTTGCTGTCCAACTATCTGTTGATGGGTTATATCTTCCACCATCGTTAAGAAAAGAAGAGCCAGTCCGTCCACCCCAGAAAATAACCTCTATTCCTGTCCACATACCAATATGATTGATTCTTCCGACAGGTGCGTTTGTGGTAGAAGTTGGTGTCCATGTATCAGTGACAGGGTCATATCTGGCTCCTGTATTAAACCAATTAAAGGCATCTCGGCCACCCCAGAGAATCATCTCTGAACCTGTCCATACCATTGGGAGCAGACACCTTGCTGATGGCGTATTTGCACCGATTAAGGTTGGATTCCATATGTCAGTTAGAGGATTATACCTCCCTCCATCATTAAGGTAGTTACCGTTCCATCCGCTCCAGACAATCATCTCTGACCCAGTCCATATCATTGAATAATAAGTCCTTGCTGAAGGCGTATTTGTATTAGACATTGAACTCCATGAATCTGTTGATGGGTTATATCTTCCACCATCGTTAAGAAAAGAAGAGCCAGTCCGTCCACCCCATACAATCATCTCTGTGCCTGTCCATATTGCTACATGCTGATATCTTGCTTGTGGTACATTTGTCGTGGTAATCGCCGTCCAGCTATCTGTGACAGGGTCATATTTTCCACCAGTGTTGAATGTATTGGTAGAATCTCGTCCACCCCATATAATCATTTCTGAACCAGTCCACACCGCTGAATGTTCAAACCTTGCTGAAGGGGCGTTTGTAGTAGAGGTTGCAGTCCATGTATTGGAAGCTATCGCCAACATTTCAATAGATAAGGTAACCGCTGTCCCGCTGAGATTTGCATACTTTTCCCCTTTATACAAAACGCTCCCTGACGCATCCATTGCTTCAACGAGAAAATGCCTGTTATTCCCATTTGGAACCTCGAATGATTCTGTGATGGTGGTCTTTCCCTCTGTAGAAATAGTCCTTTCAATAGTTACCATATCAGGTGCTGAGATGGTGAATTTTATGCTCTTTACACTTGTCGGTATCGTCGCTGATTTACTGATGAGATTTCCTGAATGAGAGGCTGTCTTTGTCTCACCAAGGTTTATTGTTACAGATGTCTTGCCAATTATTATCTTATTATCAGTTGTTGAGTTACCACAGCCGATAACACCTGCTATAAGAAAAACAAGAAATATTATGAATAACTTCCTCACTTTTTAATCCTCTTAGTTAAAAACAATATATCAACAAAGGCATTTTGTCAACAACGAATAGGCGTGGTGAATGGGCGTGTTAATTGTCGGTTTGGTAATTATTACCTTGACAGAAGTGGAAAATTTCTTTTATTGTTTTTTTTGAATAGTTATTAACATTTCTTATTAATAGATTGCGAGGCATCTCAATGCAAGAAATCATGGATGCCAATCCATATGCCCTCGAAGACGGCTCACATATTGCTGTTATAGGTGGTGGTCCTACAGGTTCGTTCTTCAGCATCTTCGCCATGAAGATGGCAAAAATGATCGGGGAAGAATTGAATATCACCATTTTTGAGCCCAAAGATTTCACGAAAGATGGGCCAGGAGGTTGTAATAGGTGTGGGGGTGTCATATCAGAGCTTCTTGTCCAGACACTGGCTGTGGAGGGCATTAACCTCCCTGATTCAGTTGTCCAGAAGGGTATTAATTCTTATAAACTTCACACAACCAATGGAAGTGTTTCCATAGGAACCCCTTTATTTGAAAAAACGATCGCTACCGTATACAGGGGGGTTGGTCCGAAAGGAATCATGGGGAAAGACAAGGAAAGCTTTGATAACTTCCTTTTGAATTTAGCAGTAAAAGAAGGAGCCCTCCATATGCCTCTCAGGATTGATCATGTTGAATACAGAAATCAAAAGCCTGTCCTGTTTGCCAAGAATAAAAAAATACGGGATTTTGATCTGGTCATCGGGACATTCGGCGTAAACAGCACAGCAGTAAAGGTCTTCGAAGGGTTGGGTTTTGGATACAAGAGCCCTGCAATAACCACAGCTGCTATAGCCGAGATCGGGTTGGACAGAGATATGATATCAGAATATTTCGGGAATTCTATCCACCTTTTCCTCCTTCCGATCAAGGATATAAAATTCGCTGCAATGATTCCTAAAGGTACCTATGTAACCTTATGCATGTTAGGGAAAAATGTCACTGCACATATGGTAAATGCACTCCTCGATCATCATGTTGTTAAAAAAGTCCTTCCTGAGAACTATGAGATAAATTGTCGCTGTTTACCAAAGATGAACATCGGGGCACCAAAGGTACCATTTACCGACCGGATCGTTATGTGCGGAGATGCAGGTTCAACAAGACTCTTTAAGGATGGGTTAGGAGCTGCCTATATCATGGGGAAAGCTGCTGCGAAAACTGCTGTCTTTCAGGGTGTGAGCAAAGAACATTTCCATAAGTATTACTATCCTTTTTACAAAAGTATCATAATTGATAATTATTTTGGAAGGTTCCTGTATGCCATGACAGAGATATACAGGAAAAATAAGCTCCTCTGCAAAGGGATGTTGAACGTTGTTCAAAAAGAGCAACAGAATGTTCATGATCGCAAGAGACTTAGTACCATCATGTGGGATATATTTACAGGGAACGAACGATATAAAAATATATTTTTCAGATCCCTTAGTCTCAAAATGAATATTGATTTATTAAAGGAATTTGCAAAGCTTTCAGTTAGATTTTATTAATATGTTCATAAACAATTCAACTCGTATGTCATTCCCGCTTGCCGGGAATCCTTCTTTGAAAGAAGGATTGCGGACGAGCCGCAATGACAGGAATCAACACAGAATGTAGTTTTACTAATGAACTTATTATTAGCAATCAGGGGGCAATCATGAAAGAGGGCGAACTCGGAAGGGTTTATTCTGATGGTGAGATTATCTTCAAGGAAGGTGAAACGGGTAATGTAATGTATGTACTACAATCTGGAAAAGTAAAAATAACAAAGAAGACCGCTTCGGAAAACATCACACTTGCAATCCTCGAAAGTGGTGAAATCTTCGGAGAGATGGCATTGTTTGACAGATTGCCCAGATCTGCAACTGCAACGGCTTTAGGGAATACACGCGTTCTCCACATAGATAAGAAAAAACTCTTTTCAACTATCAGCAGAGACCCAACTCTGGTATTCAAGGTTATTGAAACCATGAGCCAGAGGATAAGAAGACTTGATGAGGAATTGACAAAAGTCAAAAAGAAAAAGATAGATATTTTGCATCTCAGTATTGATGTCGATGAGTTATGCAACCTCATACTGGAAGAAGCACGGAATGTTATTGCCTCTGACAACGGTTCTATAATGCTTTTTGATGATAATAGGAAATTGCTTTCTATCAAGGCTGCCTTTGGTGCTGAATCAGAGCCGAAAACAAAGCTCACCATAGGGAAAGGGATTGCAGGTGACGTGCTGAAGACAGGCAGGGCTGAACTGGTAAATAATGTTACAATGGATCCACGATTTATACCAGGGGCAATGAATGTTAAATCTGTGCTCTGCGTTCCTCTGAGATATAAAGGACACAATTTTGGAGTAATCAATATGAGTAATAGTTCTGAAAAATTATTCACTATTGATCATTTAAAATTATTACATTCCTTAGCTACGTATGCATCTTTTGCAATGCAAAATGCCAGGAATTTTTCCAATCTCAAAATTGCCACGGATGAAGTAATCAGGCATGCCACCATGCTGGATATGTTGTAAGCGCAGACTTGTCCAAAATAATAAAATTGATATTTCAAAATATCTTGGACAGAAATGATGTAATCTGAAAAAGATGTTATATTACAACAGGTAATCACAATAGAGAGTAATTTAAGGATGCTTCGAGCTATTCCGAATAAACAAAAATACACCCCAAGAGAGCGGTATAGAGGTTTATTCTTTGGAAAAATATAACAGCAACATAAAATATAATGTTAGCCGAGGGAATGAGACCAATTAAAAATGGCATAGATTATGCTTAAACCATAAAGATATGACAAAAACCTGTGGGGGTACTTGACAAATAAAGATATATATGAGATTATAAAATTGCGGTTGGGAGGGCTGCAGAGCGGTCCGTTGGATAACATCCGCCCGGCTGCCTTTTTTATTTCCTATGCATCTCCTTTATCTTGACGACGCTGGGTCTGCTAGTAACGCAAATGAAGAATACTTGGTTCTCGGAGGGGTTTCTATTTTCGAGGCACAAGCTCATTGGTTTACTCAGGAGATGGATAATCTGGCAACAACGATCAATCCAGCCAATCCTCACAGTGTCGAATTTCATGCTTCCGATATATTTTCTCGCAGAGAACTTCCATGGCGCGGAATGAGTCGGGAAGAAGCACAGGGCGTGATCAAGGCCGTACTTGATATTCTTAAGCGCTCATACGATACAGCACGTGCCTTTGCGTGTGCCATCCACAAAAAATCTTTTCCGGAACGCGATCCAACGGAGTTAGCTTTTGAGGACCTTTGCAGCCGCTTTGACCTTTATCTCAACCGCCTAAGGGGGCAGGGCGATCGGCAACGTGGCATTCTAATTTTAGACGAAAGCACTCACGAAACAACCTTACAACGCATGGCAGCAGAATTTCGAACTCTTGGTACGCGTTGGGGTGTTGTTCGCAATCTTGCTGAGACACCGCTTTTTGTGAATTCACGCGTCTCACCCCTTG
>VGWY01000112.1 GCA_016873575.1 Nitrospira sp.
TTCATCAATCATCTCTCTCAGAGTGTCTTTCTGTGCAGGATAGAATGTTCCTGCAACAGCAGGCTCTTTCGTTTCACTTTTGCATCCTGTTGGGAAAGCAATCAGGATTAAACATAAAACAGTGAATAGTGAACGGTGAACAGTGAATAGTTTCATTTTCAATCTATCCTTCTCCAGAACATAGCCTCTTTTGGCTTCTGCCCGGCATTTACTTTTTTGCCAAGCAGGCTGAGGATGCCACCGATTATAAAGAACCTGAAAAATTCCCTTCTCGTCATCATGTCTACCTCACTTCAAACATTGAATTAAAACAGGCACCCTGCCTTAAATACATAGTTTTTCTAACTCCATACACCAGGAATGGATGTGCTGCAGAAGCGGCACTTACCATTTGATATATTATTCTGTTTTACAAAATAACCAATCCTCTCTATCAGCATCTTTTTACACTTAGGACAGAAGGTGTTTTCACCTTCATGTCTTATATTACCAATATAGACAAATTTAAGGCCAGCATCCATTGCAGTCTTTCTCGTCTCTGTCAGTGTCTCAAGTGGTGTTGGTGGCAGATTGGTTAATTTGTAATGGGGGAAGAATCTTGAAAAATGGATAGGGACATCAGGTCCAAGGTTCTTCAGTATCCATTTGCACATCTCTTTGACTGTCTTCATATCATCATTCAGCGTTGGTATAACGAGATTGGTTATCTCAAGCCAAACACCCTCTTCTTTTAAGACCACAAGAGAATTGAGTACTGGCTTGAGACTGCCACTGCATATCCTGTTATAAAAGTCCTCTGTAAATGCCTTCAGATCAATATCAGCAGCGTCCATATATTTTGATAATTTCCTCAGGGGTTTCTCTTTGATATATCCACATGAATGCATCGTGTTCTTTATTTTATATTTTTTTGCAATGATTGCAGTGTCATACATATATTCGTAAAAGACAGTAGGCTCTGTATAAGTATAAGTAATTGACCTGCAGTCATAAAAGATTGCCTGTCTTACAACATTATCCGGTGGCAGGTCATAATTATCAGTATCCTCTGGTCGTGCCTGAGATATCTGCCAGTTCTGGCAGAACTTACAGCTCAGGACACATCCTGCAGTTGCAATAGAAAATGCAGTCGTCCCCGGAAGAAAGTGAAAGAATGGTTTTTTCTCTATTGGATCAACATGAACTGCACAGGGTTTCCCATACACAAGGCTATAAAGCACGCCATCCTTATTCATCCTCGCTCTGCATCTGCTATGCTGGCCATTCTCCAGCACACACGCATTTGGACAGAGTTCACACTGAACCGTCTTCGCCATAAATTTATTATATAACTTTTGCTCTTAGACTTACTATCATTACTGCTGAAATTGTCTTTATCCCAACGATAAACAAAAGTGTATGAGAGATTCCAAAGAGGGGGATGAGGATTATAGACGGGATAAATGCCCCTAAAAAGGAGCCGATGAGATCAAGACCGTAAAGCCTTCCAGCCATCTCAGGCTCACCCATTGAAAGGTTTGCTGTACTGAACTGTCCGCCTGCAATAGTACCAAAGAGGAGATTAAATACATAAAAGAGGAATTCTGACTTAAAAAATATGGTTGATGTAAAAGCAAGGGTTATAGTCATCAGCTCTAAATAAAAGAGCAGTCTTAATGCGTTCTTGATATTTCTGCATAAGGATGCACCAGCCCAGAGTCCAATCATAAATATAGCTGAAAGCATCCCTATCATCTCATATACATAGCCATAGAGAGCCTGATATGCAAGGATTATAGCGAGCATGAATGCCATGCTTGAAAATCCGGTAGTAAAAATAGAAAGGTATATTACCCGTCTCTTTCTCCTGAAGGTTAAAAACAAGACAGGTATGATAATGACGCCCGATAGAGAAATGATATGCCATCCCCTGATTCCAAGAAGGCAATGGAGTGCCTTCCCTCCGTGAACCTCTGCCCATAGCATGAGATTATAAAGATAGGCTGATGGCTGTAGATCTGTATTGATAATTTTTATGTCAGAAAGCCTTTTTCTGACATAATCCACATCGAGTGGAGAAAAGGCATCTCGGAAGATATACTGGTTAAAATACCTTGTCTTTAAAGCCCTCTGTACGAATCTGTCTTCGAGGGTTTCAGGGTCTGTATTCATAGGTGTATCAGATGCAAAAAGACCACCATACTCCTGTGCTGTTACCCCGACGTATTTGAAAACAGATTTGAGCGAATTGTAGATAGAGCCACTCGCTGTCTGCATCCTTCTCCCTATATATCCGGTTGATGAAGATATGGTTATAGTTAGTATGCCATTGTCTTTTAATATGCCCCTTGCCTCTCTGAAGAAATCAGATGTATAAAACCTGTTAATACTTGCTGTAGAAGGTTGTGGAAGGTTCAGGATAAGGAGGTCATATGTTGGTTTCTTTAATCTTTTTATGAATCTCCGTGCATCCTCAACTATTATTCTAACCTTCCTGTCTTTCAATGCATCCCTGTCTTCTTGCTGAGAGAGAAGCCTTGAAGAAAGCTCAACTATTTTGAGATTCAGTTCTATAAAATCAATGCCGTCTACAGGATATTTTAAAAATTCCTTCAGACTACCAGGGGACCCTCCGATAACGAGTATTTTTGATGGTGAGGGATGGAAAGCCATTGACAGATGTGCCTTGAGTTCTTCACTCGGGATGTCCGGATAGGTGAAAAACAACTGTCCGTTTACATATATGCTCGATTGCTCCCTGACCTGAATAACGGTGATTTCTCCATATCGAGATTCAACTGTTTGAGAAGGCTCAATACCATGCCAGGGTAACGAGGTTGAAATCTTGCAAAGACTGATATAAAAGAATAAGGGTATAATGATGAGAAGGGTAATAATTTTTTTTCTCGATATATACACAGCCATGAAAATATTTATCAGAGCGAGTGAAAAACATAATTCCATGACACCTAACCTTCCGGAAATAACAAACGTAAATAGTACACCTCCAATAAATGCACCAAGGGCTTCAAGGCTGTAGATTCTTCCAGCAGCATCGCGGGTGCCTGCATATGAAACAGCCAAGGGAAACTGAAGACCGATGACAAAGCAGAGCGGGGAAAGAGAGATAGCGGTTGAAAGGATAGTGTAAGTAAAGGATACTGCTTCCCCTGGATACAGAGAGAGTGCTGGTCTTATCGCCTTTATCATCAGAACAGTGGGCTGTGCAAGAAGGGAAACTACGATAAAGGATAGTGTAAATGCATGTCTGAGCCTTATCCTTCCTCCGACATAACTACCAAGTCCAACATAGATGAGCCAGAAGGATAAGGTTATTCCTATATCAAGTTCATTGCCTGAGAAGGTAGAAAGCAGGAGACGCAGTACCGTTATCTGGAGGATCATTGAGGTAATGCCCATGACAATGAATGGTATGAATGTATTCAGATGACCCATAATTATTTTTAACTACTTGCTCCTGTTCCCTCTTGCAAAATTATACAATTTTATATAAAGTTTCTTATCCGCTGTCTTCAGTGTTTTGTGTAAAACTACTTAAACCACGGAAAACACGGCACTCTTTATTGTCTCTGTGACCTCTGTGGTTTTATGAATGCATTTTAGGGGTTAACGATTTTTTTCGTGATATAGGGGGGTATTTTTACAATGCAGGGACATAAGCGAACGACAAAAAAACAATCAACGATTTCAAAGGGTCGAGGGATAGAAAAGAAAGACATGCTCATCAAAGATGCCCACTCATGCTCTATAAAAGAATTTCTTGAAGAGAAACTCAGTCCTTATATCAAAAAGATGACAAAACTTGAACATGCCAATCTCTACGATGTTGTTCTCTCAGAGGTCGAAAGATCACTCATCACCATAGTTCTCAATGAAACTGAGGGCAACCAGCTCAGGGCCGCAAAGACCCTCGGTATTAACAGAAACACACTCAGGGCAAAGATAAAACAATACAAAATCCGCATATAACTATTACCTGCTATCAGGACACAATAACACCATGCGTTTTCATATCATCAAAACAGACGGGAATGCTCGTGCCTGTCTTACAGAGACACCGAGAGGGCAAATAAATACCCCTGCCTTTATGCCGGTCGGGACGGTGGGTACAGTGAAGGCAATGTCTCCTGACGAATTAAAAGAGATGGGTGCTGAGATAATACTCTGTAATACCTATCACCTTTATCTGAGGCCAGGACATGAGATAGTCTCATCCCTCGGAGGTATTCACACATTCATGAACTGGGATCGAGTTATTCTCACAGATAGTGGTGGTTTCCAGGTCTTCAGTCTCTCTGCCCTGAGGAAGATAGAGGATAAGGGAGTGCATTTTAAATCACATCTTGACGGATCAATGCATTTTATAGGACCTGAAGAGGCAATGGAGATTCAATCATTGCTTGGATCAGATATAGCAATGGTACTTGATGAATGTACTCCATACCCTTCATCATATGACTATGCACTGGAATCACTGAAACGGACTACATTGTGGGCAAAGCAGTGTAAAGAATATCACAAAAGGATACAGGATACAGGACAAATCCCCCCTTACCCCCCTTTAATAAAGGGGGGTAAGGGGGGATTACTAAATCATGCATCCTGCATCGTGAATCAGGAATCAACTCAATACTTATTTGGAATCATTCAGGGGAGCACCTTTAAAGATTTACGGAAAAGAAGCATAGATGAATTGATACAAATCGGATTTGATGGCTATGCAGTCGGAGGGTTAAGCGTGGGAGAGCCGAAAGAAGGGATGCATGAATTAATATATTTTACTGCACCTCTGCTTCCTTCTGATAAACCAAGATATCTTATGGGAATCGGGGACCTGAGCGATGTTCTTGTTGGTGTTGAGGCCGGTTTTGATATGTTTGACTGTGTAATGCCGACAAGGAATGCACGAAACGGAACACTCTTCACCAGTAGAGGAAGGATAAGTATTAAACGCGAGGAATTCAAGGCTGACAGGGGACCGCTTGACCCTGATTGTAAGTGTTATACCTGCAGAAATTATTCGCGAGGGTATCTGAGACATATCTTTCTTTCAAAGGAGATACTCTCTATGAGGTTGAATACCATCCATAACCTGTATTTCTATTTGCATTTCTTCAGAAATATGAGAAAATCTATTATGGAAGGGAAATTTATTGAGTTTAAGATGAAATGGGAAGCAATACTTTAGGAATAAAAGATTATACGACTGAGGTAAGGAAAGTTCTTGTTTACACCTTAATCCTGAACTCTGTTGTTGCTCTCGCAAAAGTTCTCTATGGATATAAAACCAATTCCGTTGCCATGATGTCTGATGGCATTCATTCCATTTTCGATGGTGCATCAAACGTGATAGGTTTAATCGGTATCTGGATAGCATCGCATCCGCCTGATGAGAAGCATCCTTATGGACATAAGAAATATGAAACCCTTTTCACAATTATTATTGCTGTTATGTTGTTTACTACATGTTTTCAGATATTGAAGAAGGTTTATCTATCCTTCTATGAAGATCATAACACAATCGTTACACAAACCAGTTTTGTTGTTATGCTTATAACAATGGGAATTAATATTTTTGTGATGCTCTACGAAAAGAGAAAGGGTAAGAAGCTCGGCAGCGAATTTTTAGTGGCTGATGCAATGCATACGAAGAGCGATATACTTGTATCTTTTGCAGTAATAACAAGTCTTATATTTACAAAAATGGGTTATCAACATGCAGATATCATTGTAGCACTTATAATTACTTTTTTTATAGCAAGGATCGGCTACACAATACTCAAAGAGGCATCAGATATACTCGTTGATACAGTCTGCATAGATACCTCTGCAATTAAATCTGTAGCGAATTGTATAGATGGGGTAAAGGGATGCCATGACATAAGGGCAAGGGGTTCAGTGAATACTGTCTATCTTGATCTCCATGTCCTTGTAGATAGCAAACTAACAACAGAAAAGGCACATCATATTGCTGATACCATAGAAAGGGTGATTAAAAAAGAATTCCCCAATGTAGTTGATATCATTGTGCATATAGAGCCTGATTCACTGCAGCATTAAGTTGCACAATTTATAAATTCAAACAAACAAAGTTTTACTTCGGGGACAGTCCCGATTCTACGACTCCACTTCGTTTCGTCCGTAAATCTGGGACAGTCCCCTTATGACTATCGGCAAAAGAATCCGCTTAAATACCATGTCCTCCCTTTGTCGAACATTCACGTTTAAAGAATTGGCAAATAGCGCTCTATTTCGTATGGATGAATCTTTATACGGTAGTCATCCCACTCCACCTTTTTGCTGGTTATTAACTGTTCAAAGATGTGGTCACCGAGTGTTTCCCTCAAGATATCGCTATTTTCTGCATATTCTATAGCCCTGTTAAGACTTCCCGGCAGAGTGTCAATATTATATTTCTGCCGTTCCTCCTCAGAAAGGTGATAGACATCCATCTCAATCGGGTCAGGAAGCTGATAGCCTTTCTCAACTCCCTTGAGTCCTGCATTCAGCATACACGCAAATGCAAGATAAGGGTTGCATGAAGGGTCAGGTGAACGGAGCTCTATGCGCGTTGCCTTTTCTTTGCCAGGTTTATAAAGAGGGACCCTCACAAGGGTAGACCTGTTACGCCTTGCCCAGCATATATATACAGGTGCTTCATAGCCAGGAACAAGTCTTTTATAAGAGTTCACCCACTGGTTCAATACAAGGGTAATCTCTTGTATGTGGGTAAGGAGGCCTGCAATATATTTTTTGGCGATATCAGAGAGGAAATATGGGTCTTTCGGGTCAAAGAAGGCATTATGATTACCCTTAAACAGTGACTGGTGTGTATGCATTCCGCTTCCGTTCTGGCCATATATGGGTTTCGGCATAAAGGTGGCATAGACATTGTATTGTTTTGCTATCTCCTTAACAATGATCCTGTGGGTGATTACGATATCAGCCATAGTCAAGGCATCTTCATACCGTAAATCTATCTCATGCTGGGAATGGGCTACCTCATGATGTGAATACTCTACCTTAATCCCCATAGATTCAAGGGCGAGGATAGTGTCACGGCGGAGGTCTTCCGCAGCATCCAGAGGATAATCAAAATAACCACCTTCATCGAGTGTTTCTGTACCCTTATCTGATTTAAAATAAAAGTATTCAAGTTCAGGTCCAACATACAAGGTGAATCCTTTCTGTTTTGCCTTCTCGAGGTTTACCTTGAGGATATATCTCGGATCCCCTTTGTAAGGAGCCCCATCAGGTTCATAGATATCGCAGAACATCCGTGCAACTGCCCTTTCCTTTGGCCTCCAGGGAAGGATTACAAAAGTGGTTGGGTCAGGCCTTGCGATCATATCGCTCTCATCAATCCTTGCAAAGCCCTTGATGGATGAACCATCAAAGCCCATGCCCTCATTGAAGGCAAATTCAAGTTCATCTGAAGGGACAGCAAAACTCTTGAGCTGGCCATGGATATCGGTAAACCAGAGCCTGATAAACTTCACATCATACTTTTTTACCAGCTCCATCACATCTTTTTTGTCTCTTGTTTTTTTAATTTCACTTTTGATTTTTACTTTTGCCATCTTTAACCTCCTCTTTTTGTTTTGCCTCAAAATAAAATTACCCACAGAGTATACCCAAAATAGTTCCCCACTTTTTTTCTGTGCTCTCTGTGGTTTTTCAAATATCTAAGGTTTATCGCCCCTTTTGAAAAATGCCTTATAAAAATTCATCGCCCTGCCTGTGTACTCCTCATAAATCTTTTCTGTTTCTCCCATGACATGATGCATTTCGTGGCTGTTTCTAAACCATTCAAGAAGCATATCCTTTGTAATCTCTATATGAAACTGAAACCCGTATACCGTATCGCCATATCTGAATGCCTGATTCTTGTATAGTTTGGAACTCGCTAATACTACTACACCTGGCGGGATGTCAAAGAAGTCACCGTGCCAGTGGAAGACCTTAAACTTCCTCCAGAAATCTCCAACCCGTGGATGAATAGCAAGTTTTCTCATAAGGGTATCTTTTAAACCCTCTCCGGTTAGTTCTATGTGATACCATCCGATCTCTTTTTCTGGTCCTGGATAGACCTCGGCCCCAAGACAATGGGCAATCATCTGTGAGCCCAGACATATGCCAAGCACCTTCATATCCCTGTTGATCGCCTCCCTGATAGTGCGTGAAGCTATCATGATGTGGGGATATTTATCCATCTCATATATACCCATAGGCCCGCCCATTACTACAAGGGTGTCGAACTTCTCTAAAAGAGGTGGCGTCTCTCCCGAATCAAGCTCTACAATACTGAAAGGGATATCCTCTTTTTTGAGGAAATTCCCTATTGTCCCAGGCCCTTCTGTGCTTATATTCTTCAGTATTAAGACAGCCATTCTTAGTGTACCCTATATGATAAAGGCAGGGGATAGTATTTGCGCGGATTTTTTTGCCGATAGTCAGATAGCATATCTATAAAAATCAAGAGGCAAAAGCCCTCGGAGGTCGATACGACCGAGAATGAGCGAAAAT
>VGWY01000113.1 GCA_016873575.1 Nitrospira sp.
TCTTCACTCTTCTTTGTACCAACTGATTTGGAGGAACTTCTCATTGAGAAAGAGATACACCCTGATAATCCCATTTGTTCCTATAATAATTTATCTGTCTCTGTCCATTTTCGAACGAAATGAACTAAATATTACCTATCTTGATGTTGGGCAGGGAGATTCATCTGTTGTAGAACTTCCTGATGGGAAAACAATCGTGATAGATACAGGGAGAACGGGGAAAGAAACAGCTTCTTTCCTGCAATACAAAGGGGAACAGGTGGTTGATTCCATTATCCTCTCTCATAACCATCCTGATCATGCAGGAGGATTGGAGTATATGGTACAAAGATTTCATGTGAGGGAAATCTGGGACAATGGCAAACTTATTTACCCTGCTACCCTTATTGATACCGTAAAACATAAAGCACTTCAGAGAGGTGACCTTATTGAAGGAAAGGGATACCGTATGTATGTCTTACATCCATATCCTGAATTCTATACAATGCATGGAAATGAATATGTCGGGGCTAATAATAACTCTCTTGTCGTGAGGATTGAAGCGAAACATGCATCATTCATTTTCCCCGGAGATATCGAGGAAGAAGCAGAAGAAGATATTATCCATCTTGACAGATGGCTGAAGAGTGATGTCATCAAGGTCCCTCACCATGGCGGAAAGACATCTGCAAATAATCCATTTTTTGACACGGTCTCTCCTGAAATTGCTGTTATCAGTGCAGGACGTGATAACACATTCGGTCACCCCCATCAAGAGACATTAAATGCCCTTCAGGGAGTAAAGATATTCAGGACAGACACTGATGGGGCGATCCATATTCGAGAAACAGACAAAGGGCTTAAAATCAAGACATGGAAGGATTGTCAGTTTAAAAAAGCCACTTTATTTCGTGATGATATAATGAATATTAAGAGGTTGTTTGAGACATGGTAAGTGGACAACTAAAAAATGTCATACCACACCTTTATGGCTGTGGCAGATATAATCACAGATAGTAGCCATCTTAAAATTTGCGTTTCAGTTTTTTTACTTACAATACTGCCCAATCTTGCTGAAGGGATAGCACCCAAAAGGAGCGCCACAGCCATATGAAAGGGAACCTGTCCGGTTGCAATCTTCCCGGCTAACCCGGCTGTTGCAGAGAAAAGACCGATCGCAAGCGTGCTCCCCAAAGCTACCCTGAGAGGGATTTTCAAGACATATAAAAGAATGGGGATCATGATAAAGGCACCACCCTGTCCTACCATTCCAAGGAGAAACCCTGTGAAAATACCGGTAAAGATTGCCGCGGGTTTATGGAAGAAAACTTTATCCTCAGTCAGATCATCTTTCAAATAACTGCGAGGGATGAACATCAGTACCGATGCGATAAAGGCCAGTATGCCGAAAATGAAAAGTAAGTATTTATCCGGGATTCCTTTTGAGATTAATGATCCAACCAGAGAAGAGATAAAGAGCGAGAGGCCGAGGGTAAGGGCGAGGCTTTTATTGACAAGTCTTTCCTTGTTGTAAAAGAGGATTGCGGAAAAGGATGCAGAGAAGCCCTGAATCATGGTCAAACCAGTAATATTTTTTACTGATATAGCATCGAAACCAAGGATTGGAGGGATATAGAGTAATAAGGGGAACATGATAATGCCTCCTCCAATACCTAACAATCCTGAAAAAAAACCACCTAACAATCCAGCAGAAAAAAGGAATACATAAAAGGCCAATGACATATATTAATCTACGAATATCCGTTTGTTGTCTTTTATGCTTTCAGAGACAATATCGCCAATATAAGCAGCTAAAATACCTTCCTTTTGCAGGGCAGTGATAAGGTTATCTTTTTCCTCTCCAGGCACAAAAATAAGGAGACCGCCTGATGTCTGAGCATCATTCAATAAAAATTTTTCTATTTCTGATATGCCCTCACGCCATCTTACATATGGCTCGAAACTTTTACAGTTGGCTCTTGTACCACCGGGTACTTTGTTCATTTCAGCCAGCCTTACTGCATCTGCAAAAAATGGCACCCGGTTTGCATAAAGATACGCGCTCAAATTGCTTGCAGAAAGCACTTCATGCAGATGTCCTATGAGACCAAAACCTGTTATATCTGTTGCTGTACTTACTCCAACTTCAAGCATAATCTCACTGGCTCTCTTGTTTAAAATTGCCATAGAGAGAGTAAACTCCTGAATAGCGGCTTCACTGCACATATCTGCTTTTACCCCTGTTGAAATAATGCCTGTACCGATCTTTTTGGTGAGTATCAAAGCATCTCCATTACGGGCTTTTGAATTATCCAGGATATTATCAGGATGTATAACACCAAGAACAGCAAAGCCATATTTCGGCTCTTTATCCCTGATGGTATGTCCTCCAATAATGGATACCCCCGCTTCTGTCATCTTATCTATTCCACCTTGCATTATTTTCTTTAGGTAAGGGAAAAACTCTTGCTGATCAGGAAACATAGCGATATTCAATGCAGCTAAAGGTTTTGCACCCATTGCATAAACATCAGAGAGCGAATTAGCAGCGGCAATAGCACCATACCAGTATGGATCGTCAACAATGGGGGTAAAGAAATCTGCTGTAAAGACAATTGCAATATCATCTGTGATACGGTATACGCCGGCATCATCTGCATTGGATGAATCGATCAGTACGTTTTTATCGGTAATCTGAGGTAACTGCCCCAGCACCTGGAGCAGGTCCAAAGGACTGAATTTCGAAGCTCAGCCAGAGCATGTTGCAAGACTTGTCAGTTTGATAGCCATTTTGCCTCCTCATTTGAATGTCTTATATATTTTATCAGAGTTTAAAGACATATAAAGCTATTTTAACCTATTCGATAAGGAAGATTATCTGAGAGCATCGTAAATCATCCTAATTGCGGCATAACTGATGATTACAGCCAAAAAACGGCGAAGCAACTTTACAGGAACCCTGTGGCTGAAAAGGCCGCCCATTCTGGCACCTGGAATGGTCCCGGCCACTACAGCGGCTGTCAGGATGTAAGGAACCTGAAATGTGATCAGCTTTCCCAGAGCTCCGGCTATGGAGGACACAAAGACAATGCCCATAGTGCTGCCAAGAGAAACACGGGTTGGGATTCCTAAGATGTAAATCATTGAAGGGATGAATATATACGCACCAGGTGCACCGACCATACCACCAACAAATCCAACTATTAATGCAATGATGAATGCAATAGCTTTGTTAAATGTAACCTGATCAGCAGGGATATCTCCACCTTGTTCACGTCGTGGAATCCACATCATAACTGCAGCAATACAGGCCATAACAGCAAAAATAGCCAGAAGAAAATGCGCTTTTGTAAATTTGGATATGTAAGCCCCGGCAAAAGAGGCAATAAAACCCGTAATCCCCATGGTCAGGACCAATGGCCTGTTGACTGCTTTATGTTGACCATGAGTCAAGGTGCCGATAAGAGAAGTAATAAATACCATGATGATGGTAATCCCGGATACCTGTTTCATATCAAGGCTTCCCACTCCAAACAGAGGTGGCAGATAGAGCAGAGCAGGCACAATGATAATAGCACCACCTAAGCCTGTCATGGCAGAAATAAAGGACCCAATGAGACCTATAAGAAAGAGAGTTATGAGAAATGGCCAGTCCATGTCACCTCAAAAACAGAGCAGCTTATCGCTCGTAACAACCATTTCGTAGAGATCTTTTTGACCGCCTTTATGACAGACCTCATTTTCTTCCAGGCCCCTGAAACCAAGGCATTTGCCACATGCCAGCAGTTTTCCTTCACTCAGGACAAAGGTCTTTGCCAGTTCTTTGATGTTAAATTGGTTTGAATCAGCTTCTTCGTATGCAACTGCCTTTGAGTTCAAAAAGATCGTTACCTCGTTAGTGATATCCGTATTCAGACAGAGATTAGCAAAACGAAAGGCATTCCAGAGAGTTTCAGAATCATTTGTTGAAATAAGGATTCCTATTTTCATCTTAACCTCCTCCTAATAAATTCATGAGTAAAGCTATGTCATTCCCGCTTGCCGGGAATCTTTCTTGCTACTTTAGGAATGGATTCCGGACAAGCCGGAATGACAGCAATTGACCGAGAATGTAGTCTTACTAATGAATTCCTTAATAGCTCTTATTTGTCTCTCAATATTTATCCTATCTCCTCCTCTGTCCCGGATATTTACCTTTTTTGGTTATAGGACAACATTCAGGTCCCGGGAGAAAATCAGGGTAATCCTTTTTGAGTAACTCAAGAAGATCAGGGATTATTGGGTCAACAAGGAAATAACATCTGAGCCTTCCATCAATATAGTAATCAATTACTCTGAAATTTCTAAGTAAGGAGAGGTGTTGTGATATATTCGGCTGGCTTATTTCTAAAAACTCTTCAAAATCACTTACACACTTTACACCCTTTGTAAGCTCTTCGAGGATCTGTATCCGTATTGGATGTGCAATAACCTTGAGGAGTTCTATTCTCTGTCCAAGTGATCTCATAAAATTTTACAACCTTCTGAGGCTCTTGCAAAAATCTTGAATTTTCATGTAGTCGCAAACTTCAGTTTGCGTGTTTTTTTGTTTCCAATGCGTTACAAACGCAGGCTAAAGCCTGCGGCTACCAAAGACAGGACTTTTGCAAGAGCCTCTTCTATATAAATATATTCAAATATTATTATATTTTTATATAAAAGTCAATAAAATGTTTATGAGGCTCTAACCCTTCAGTCACAGGCAGTAGCCGCAACCTTTAGGTTGCGCCATTAACTTCCTATAGAAAGCCATTGAGACTCTCTATAACGGCTTAGCCCCTTTAATCTTGCAATACTCCGCAGAATAATATTTCCTCTGAAAATAGAGCGCTACATTTACCAGCCCTATCAATACAGGCACTTCAACGAGCGGGCCAATAACGGTTGCAAAGGCTGCGCCGGAATTGATTCCAAACACTGCTACTGCAACAGCGATGGCGAGCTCGAAATCATTGGAGGCTGCAGTGAAGCTCAAGGTAGCGGATTTCGGGTAATCGGCGCCGATCTTCTTTGCAATATAGAAGGTTATCAGGAACATGAAGACGAAATAGATAAAGAGAGGAATGGCAATTCGCACTACGTCCATAGGAAGTTTGATGATGTATTCTCCTTTCAGGGAGAACATGACGACGATTGTGAAGAGGAGCGCAACCAGTGTAATCGGGCTTATTCTGGGGATGAACTTTTCGTGATACCACTTTTTGCCTTTTGCTTTGACAAGCATGAAACGGGTTATGACGCCTGCGAGGAATGGAATACCAAGGTATATGAAGACACTCTTGGCTATTTCGCCGATAGTAACATCCACAACTGCTCCGCTGAGACCGAGCAGGGGAGGAAGTTTTGTGATAAAAATCCAGGCATATACTGGATAGGTAAGAACCTGGAACAGAGCATTAAACGCAACCAGTCCCGCGACATAATCAGGGTCTCCGCAGGCAAGGTCGTTCCATACGAGCACCATTGCGATACAGCGGGCAAGTCCGACGAGGATCACGCCGACCATATAATCGGGGTAATTAGGGAGAAAGATGATCGCAAGGACAAACATGACAATCGGGCCGACTATCCAGTTCTGGATAAGGCTTACCGCAAGGATTTTATAGTTGCTGAAAACCTTCGGCAGCTCTTCGTAACGCACTTTGGCAAGCGGCGGGTACATCATCAGGATTAATCCGATAGCGATAGGGATGTTGGTTGTTCCTACCTGAAAGATGTTCCAGAAATCATTAATTTGGGGATAAAAGTATCCGGACATCACACCCACAGCCATTGCTAAAAATATCCAAACGGTAAGAAAACGGTCGAGAAACGATAATCTCCTTAAGGCCTCAGCCATATTCATTACCTCCCACAGCAAATAGTTTTGTTTCTAAGGGTAACAACATATGCTTTTGCAGATTTGCTTTTTAAAAATTCTGCCAGCCTCTTGCTATCCTCAGTAACGGATTCTGATGAAATTCTCTCAAGTACTGACAGGATGAGAAATCTTATGAACATATCTGAATCATCAATACAGTAATGAATCCATTTGCCCTGTCTTCTGTCCTTAATCAGACCTGCTTCTCTTAACACACCGAGATGAAAAGATACCTTTGGCTGAATCATGTCGAGGGCTGTAACAATGTCGCATACGCATAATTCTCCATGTTCGAGGAGTTTGAGAATCCTCAAACGTGTTTCATCAGACAAAGCTTTAAAGATAGTGAGAACAGTATCCATCTTCTTATCCTTTCAGGTTTTTTCCTGCTGTATTAACTCCTTCACCTTCTCAAGACTTGGTAGAGGTTTTCCTGAATGCTTGAGTTTCCCATTAATAACAAGGGCAGGGGTTGACATAGTGTATTTCATAATCTCCTTAATATCTGTTATTTTATCCACCTTTGCATCAATGCCAAGCTCCTTTACTGCCTTTGTCGTAAGTTCCTCCATCTTGTGACAGTTCGGACAACCCGGACCCAATACTTTAATTTCCACGTTATTCTCCTTTTTAGCTTTAATCATTTTTCTTAAGGTTTCTACAGAAGGAACATTAAGAAGCCTTCCAGACTCATCTATAAATAATCTTCACGAAAAACCCATAACATTCATAGGTTGTATATCCTTTCCATCAATAAGCACAGAAGGTGATCCCATTAACCCGATAGAATTCGCTTCCTCATCAGTGACGCGGTAAAAGTTCACTTGTGCCTCTATCCCTTCCAGAGCTAACGCCCTTGAGATGTTGTACCTGAGGTCTGCCTCTGCCCCACATTTCAATGACATATAACAATCAATCCTCATTATTACTCCTACAGAATTGCATTAAATAAATAGCCAACGGCTATTATGGTTACAGTCATTATCCCGACGAATACCCCAAGCAGTGGAACTTTCAAGACCTTTCTCAGAATTATCATCTCAGGAAGTGACAATGCGGTTACTGCCATCATAAAAGCAAGAACTGTTCCCATGCTCATGCCTTTTTCCATCAATGCATAGACAATGGGAATAACTCCAGCAGCATTTGCGTAAAGCGGTACGCCGATTGCCACAGCAACAGGCACTGCCAGGGGATTTCCTTTGCCTGCGTAATATGAAAGGAAATCCTCAGGTACATACCCATGTATGAATCCACCGATACCAATGGCTATAATGATAAAAAGCCATACCCTTTTTAATATGTCTATTGTATTGTCTTTTGCATATTGGAGCCTTTCTTTAAACGTCTGTTTGATTATTTCATAGCTGTGCTCACTATGAATTTTATAAACATATTCTTCAACCCATTTTTCGAGTTTGAGTTTTCCAATAATAAAACCTCCGAATATTGCCACAAAAAGACCTGCGCCAATATAGATTGCTGTTACCTTCCAGCCGAAAAGACCAAACAAAAGAACAACTGCTACCTCGTTAACCATAGGAGATGAGATGAGAAAAGAAAAGGTTACACCGAGAGGGACACCTGCTTCCATAAACCCTATAAAAAGCGGAACCGCAGAACATGAGCAAAATGGGGTGACTATGCCAAGTAAGGCTGCAAGGATGTTACCTATAAATTCTTTTTTATGAGATAAGATCCTCTTCGTCTTTTCAGGAGGGAAATAGCTCCTGATAATTGATACAGCAAATATTATAATTGTGAGCAGGAGGAATATCTTGATCGTATCATAAATAAAGAATTCAATGACATCTGCAAGACGTGAACCATGTTCTAATGTGAGTATAGTATATGTTAGATGCTCTGCAAATTTTTGTAACATTGCTCTTTACATGAAAGCCAGCTTTATGAAAATATTTTCCTTGCATGGAAGCCCCGACTTTTAGTCGAGGAGCTTCACTAATAAATAAACATTATTTGATATGTTAGTCAAGGAAATAAAAATGGAGTGTTACGTAAAATAAAAGGCACGATTTAAATCGTGCCTTTTATTTTTCTTTGCGGCCGCAGCTACTTTGAGGTTTCAAACATGCAGGCCTCTGATATGCATCTCGTCAAATTCCTGGCAATAGCAGTCATGAACAAAATTCCCTTTTGAACCTCCGGATCTCTCATGGCTGCTAAGATATTTCTCAAACCGGGTTCAGGTGGTTTTTCCGCAAATTGCTGCATAGTTCTTACTATGCATTTTTGCATCCCCTTTATTATATAATCCATTTCTTTAGCAGCTATATTTTCCAATGTAAAATCAAGAGTCCCACTTTTATCAAACTTGTTTAGAAAGTCCAGAAGTTTGTTAAAAGTATTTACGTTTTCTCCTGTCTTCCGGATGAGATCTAAAACTTCATCCTTCTCAAGAGATTCTCTGAACATTGTTATAGTAGGTGTCAACTCCTTGGTAATCTTACCCACAGCCGGCGTTAAGTCTTCTACAAGACCTTTCATGGTCTGCATCAAGTCCACGAGGGTCACCAATGTAGGGATATTCTCTCCGACCTTTTTGACAAGCGTTAGCGT
>VGWY01000114.1 GCA_016873575.1 Nitrospira sp.
TGTTTGTAATAAATAAAAGAGATATTTGTTCTTATTCTCAGTGTCTCTGTGCCTCAGTGGTTAAAGTTCTCTTTCAATATAAATACGAAAGAGGGGAAAATATTTTTAGTGGAAAATATCAAAGGAGGATTTACATATAAAAACTACCAACTTCTGCAGCACATATGCTTTTGCCTACGATACTTTATATCAAGAGAAGAACTATGAAGCTGAATGCGATTTTCTGGAAGAGATTTTCCGACGCTTCAGCAGTCAACCTGTAAATCACATTCTCGACCTTGGGTGTGGTACAGGAGGACACGCAATCCCGCTTGCCCACCGTGGCTATAAGGTTTACGGTATCGACCGTTCTCCCGAAATGGTGGCAATTGCAAAGGCGAAAACAGAAGCTGAAGGCTTATCTGACCATATGTGGTTTGAAACTGGTAATATCCAGAATGTGAATCTCAAAGACACATTCGATGCGGTTATATGCATGTTTGCTGTGATCGGATATCAAACGTCAAATGAAGACCTCTTTTCAACATTACAGACTGTTCGTACACACCTGAAACCAAAAGGTCTGTTCATCTGTGATTTCTGGTACGGCCCTGCGGTCCTCAAACAGAGGCCGACTGAAAGAATTAAAAGTCTTCATGAAGAAGAGGACCGTATTCTGAGGATCGCAAGACCTGAAATCGATACACAGAAGAACATTGTATCTGTCTCATATCACCTGCTTCGCTTAAGAGGCATGCAGTTAGTGGAAGAAACACAGGAATTGCATCAGATGAGATATCTGTTTAAGCCTGAAATGGAATTCTTTTTGTCCAAGTCAGGGATGAAACTTTTACACTTTTGCCCATTTATGAAATCAGACGAAATCATCAACGATGAAACCTGGAATGTAACGGCAATTGTACAGGCGGAATAAAGGCAGAAAAATGAGAATCGGCATTGTCATTTCGGTCAATCAGGCAAGCGGCGGCATTTACCACTACACTGCCTCTTTATTGAAGGCGCTGCATCAGCGGAATGCGGATGATGAGTTCGTGATCTTTAAATGGCCTGGAAATGTAATGCCGCTTAACGAATTCATCGGTCCAAAGTGGCAGATGGCGGAGATGATCCCGGATATTGTAAGCAGACATGAGGATATTCAGCCCAATCTGGCCGGTGACGGATTAGCCCTGAATAAGTCAGGAGTCAATACCCGGGCACGGCGCTTCTTCTCGGAGCACGGCGTAGATTTATTGATATACCCGGCCCCTATATCATTATCATTTGAATGCGGCATACCTTATATCATGGCAATCCATGACCTGCAACATCGTCTCCAGCCTGAATTCCCCGAGGTATCGGCGGGCGGTGACTGGCAATTTCGTGAATATCTTTTCCGTAATGGAGTTCGATATGCTCATGGAATACTTGTAGATTCAGAAGTTGGTAAAGAGGACGTCCTGACTTTTTATGGTGATTATATTTCTGAAGGGCATGTTCATCCTTTGCCTTTTTTACCCTCATACATGCCAGGCATGCTTAATATCTCAGATAAACATAAAGAAGAAGTGCGAATAAAATATAACCTGCCTGGCCGTTACCTCTTCTATCCCGCACAATTCTGGCTGCACAAGAACCATGCTCGTTTGATACATGCGGTCCATCAACTGAGAACGCGCCATAAAACAGACTGTCCGTTAATTCTCGTCGGTTCAAATACCGGGCCGAAACACGAGGCGCGTGAGATAGTATTTCAAAATGCCATGTTTCTTGCCGGGCAGTTAGGCGTACAGGATCTGGTGAAATATCTGGGATATGTGCCTGACGGAGATATGCCTGCTCTGTATTCCATGGCAACGGCACTCACCATGCCTACTTTTTTCGGACCGACAAATATACCCATACTTGAAGCATGGTCATTTGATTGTCCGGTATTAACTTCTGATATCCGGGGTATACGTGAGCAGGTTGACAAGGCAGGCTTATTGGTAAATCCCAAAAGTGCGGAATCTATTGCTGATGGTATTTTGAAACTCTGGTCGGATGACACCCTGTGTAACTCTTTGAAGAAAGCAGGCAGGGAGAGACTTGCGTCATATTCCATGGAAGACTTCTCTACAAGATTATTTACTGCTATGGAAGATATTAGAAAAAGAACAGGAACAACCGGAATCTCAGTGAGGCCGGAAAATAAAGCGCCTTATGAACAAGAAATATTAAGCACTCGGGAACCGGTTAAATCTGTTTTTTATGCCGATCAAAAGCCAAGACTGTTTTTCTATCGACTGCACAGGGACTTTGAGCTTCCTCCCCAGTTCTGCTATCTGATTATGCCGTTACTTTTTAAAACAAAACTCGAAAGTGAATATCGCGTGGAAATCGATCCGAAATATATACGGTTTGATGACGCAACAGTCAATTCAGAGACAGATGGCAGGTGGAAAGATTATAAGTTTGACCCCGCTCTTTTTGAGATTGTTCAAGACCCTGAAGATGCCGATTTTATGGTATTCCCTTATCTCCTGGAAGAATTTATAGAATCTTTAGGCATTCAGGGTACAACGGATTTCATAAGGAAGCTGCCCTATTTTAAGGCTTATGAGAATAAGCATGTATTTATGACATTTCACGACGATAGCAGGAATTTCCACACAAGCGCTGTGTTGTTCAGAACAAGCGTAAACAGATACGTGAAAGATCTTAATGCAATTCCTTTTCCATATCCGGTTGGAGACCTTGCTGAATCAACACATTTTGATATTTCCAAAATGAAGTTCCAGACCAGCTTTGTCGGATATATCGGCTCTTTTCATACAAGGGCTCTCCTTGTGGAGAGTATCAAAAAGGAGAGTAATATTAAATCCTACCTGGACCCTTCAGATACATTCTACGGTAATTTGGCGCCAGCCATGAGAGCTGAAAGGCGGAAGGGGTTTCTTGACAGCATTGCAGATTCATTGACTGTACTTTGTCCAAGGGGCACCGGAGAAAATACGTATCGGTTTTTTGAAACTATGTCGATGGGCAGAATTCCTGTTTTAATTGCAGATAGCTGCGCTTTACCGTTTGAAGATGAAATAGATTATGATTCTTTTATTCTGAGGATTCCTGAAAGCGAGGTTATGAATGCCGGCACTATTATTGTAAACTGGCTTTCTCAGCATAGCACAGAAGAATTAATAGAAAAGTGCAGAAAATCAAGACAAATCTGGAAAATATACTTTAAATGTTCAGAATGGAACAAACGTATACTGCAGACGTTAGCTCAATATAAAAAGAAATTGCCCCAGCCTGACAAAACCTGGTTAAATTCAGAGTTACGAATTACTCAGATACCTGACTCAGGAGGCATGATAGAAGTTAACGGTGTCAAGGGTTTCCTCTGTGAAGGTGACATACACTTTTTATTCGAAAAAGCTAGAAACTTGCCCCGAAATGGTATTATTGTTGAGATTGGCAGTTTCATGGGTCTGTCCTCCGTTATAATGGCTCATGCACTACTTGCCACCCAGAATTATGGCGCGCGTATATATTGTATTGATACGTGGGAAGGCTCTCCAGAACATGCAACACTCAATGAAGTAAAAAACAAGCAACTTTTTGACATTTTCCTGTCAAATATTAAAAAATCAGGTGTTAGCTCTTTTATTCATCCAATCCACAAAGCAAGTGTTGACGCAGCATCTGAATTCGCAGACCAAAGTATTGATATATTGTATATTGATGGAGACCATTCTTTTGAGGGTTGTTATTCAGATTTAAAAGCATGGTATCCAAAATTACACAAAAATGGAATTTTATTTGGCCATGATTGTGTTCCTGAAGGAGGGGTACGGCAAGCTTTAGAGAAATTTTCAGGTGAATATGACCTTGCCTACACTATTTTAGATGCACCAATAACCCACTATATGTTCGAAATCTTTCTTCGCGATTCTTCAGAGGCACTTAATCAACAAGCTGTGACACTACTACAGATCGGGAAACGAGAAGAAGCGAAATCCATTCTTCTCGATATCATCAAACGCTCTCCAACATACCACATAGCCTATAATAATCTTGCCCTTATCTTGTGGGATGATGGAGATTTTGAAAATGCAGTGAAGTATTTTGAAGATGCTTTAAGAACAAGCAATTTTGATAGATCAGTCGTGTTCAGCTATGGCGATATGCTGAGCAGTCATAAAAAATATGCAAAAGCAAAAGAACTTTATAAAGCATATCTGAAAACCAATCCGAATGATAGCGAAATACATTCGCTTTTAAAAAGGTGTGATGACGTTCTCGGAAAAGTCAAAAAGCTAAGTCAAGTGGTGGAAGGGATAAAATAGGATTCAATTTGGCCAGAGGCGGAAAGGATTCAAATAAAAGGATACTAAAAACTCTTTTTTTGACTATCAAAAGTGTAATATATTTGTGCACTTATGGACATTATTTACCTGATAAGACAATCCTCTGAAAAGAATATCATCTATTCCCTTCATGCCCTTGAGGAAATGAATGCCGAAGATGAGATGATAACGACAGACGAGGTAAGGCATGTGGTATTTAATGGTGAGATATTAGAAGATTACCCAGAGGATAAAAGAGGACACAGTTGTTTAATGTTTGGAATGCCGAATAACAGAAGACCTGTCCATGTTGTATGTGCCCCTAAAGAGGAATATCTTGCTATAATAACAGCATATATACCGTCTTTGGAAAAATGGGAAGCAGATTTTAAGACGAGGAGGAAAAAATGAAATGCCTGTTATGTAAAGGTGAAACGGAAAAATCAATGGTTACTTATACAGTAGATAGGAAAGGATACCATCTTTTTGTAAAAGAGATTCCAGCTTATGTCTGTTCCCAGTGTGGTGAAAAATATTTTGAAGAAAAAGAGGTCAATGCAATCCAAGATATGATCAAAGCATTGGAAGAAAAGTTGCAGTCCATTTCGGTAGCAGCTTAGAAATGCACGTGCTTAAGCAATTTCTAAGCAGAGGGTTTTGAAGGTTATTTAATAACAGCTTATCCAACAGACAAGGTTAAAGAGGGTGATGTGGTATGGACAAAGTAATGATTTATTACCATAAAGAGACAGATACAATGGATGTATGGTTTGGCAATCCAAAGGATGAATATATATGTGAGGAAGCAGGAGAAGGATTCATCTTAAAAAAGGATAAAGAAGGCAATATTATAGGAATTGAAAAATTATATGTAACGAAAACGCTTGGGATCAAGCAACCCTTACCCGTTGAAGTCGTAATTGCTTAACCATCAAACAATACTGAAATTACAAATGGGAGACAAAGAAGGAGCTAAATCAATTCTTATCGAAACCATCAAACGCTGGCCGTCAAATTTTCCCGCCTATCACAATCTTGCCTGTATTCTCTGGGATGGTGGAGATATTGAAAATGCAGTGAAATATTTTGAGGATGCATTGAGAATCAGCAATTATGAAAGATCAGTCGTGTTCAGCTATGGCGATATGCTGAGCAGTCATAAAAAATATGCAAAGGCAAAAGAACTTTATAAAGCATATCTGAAAACCAATCCAAATGATATCGAGATATGTTCTCTCCTGGAAAAAACTGAAGGCGTTCTGGAAAAAGTTAAGAAGTTGAATCAGGTGGTAGGGAAGATAAAGTAGAGCCAGTTAGAAGTTGCAAATTGAAAAGTTCAAAGGTTTAATAAAATTAATTGAGACCGATACATTGTCTATGTTCTTATTAGTGCATGCCAATATGTCTTGTGAGAAAATAGTGCCAGTCATGATATTTTGATAACACTTGTGCTTCAAATAAGATTCTTTTTTCAGTATTCTTATCAACAAGCAGTATTCCATTACTTATTATCTGAAATAGAAAAACAGGTGAATCAAGATTGTTCAAAGATATAATCTGAACCTCTTTGCCTATCTCCCTTGATATTTCAGATTCAAGGTAAAAGATAGTCCATTGAGGAAGTTTTTGCGGGTCTTTTTTATAAAATATTGCAATATCCCAATCGCTCTTTTCGTCTGCAGTGCCTTTTGCCTGTGACCCAAATAAATACGCAAATTCAATGAATGTATTTCCTTTAAGTATCCTTGTTACTCTTTTTATTTTATCAATCATAGCTTTTCAATAAAATTAATGAATCTTTTAATATCACTTAATCCTGATTTTAAGAATCTCATCAAATCATTACTTGTATCTATCTGGTAATCGTGAGCAAGAAAATTTCTTAATCCAGCAATATAAACGAATTTCCTGGCAAAGCTTTTTGGAATAATTTTATGATCACCAAGTTTATATATGGAATCGCTATAGGTAGATGGCTTTGGAAGTCCTCTAATAGCAATAACCATATCTGCAATATCAAGGGCTATCTCTGTGCAGAGATAAACAGATCGTTCTGTTATCTTTTTTGTCTCAACAGATATTTTTAGATTTTTTAGAAATTTTGTCCTGTTTGTCTCTAAATATAAGACTTCCTCTTTAAGTCTTTCAAGTTTCCTGAAAAGAACCTCATCCATGGGCTATTATAGCATTTATAGGCATTTGAATTAAAAGGATACGCTCAAATCATATTTTGAACAGTAACTTCTTCAGAAATGTCTGAGGAGCCATTAAACTAAGTGTGTTGTCAACAAATAGAATTGTCCGGTTATAGAGCACATAAACTGTCCTGTCTGTAGCTTTAGATATTAGGCAGCTTTCTTGTCAGAGATGACGACCTCCTTTCCCTGTGAGTTATATGTTGCCAGTTTTCTATGTCCATGGAATATGGCCAGATTCCCGTTTGGATAGCGATGGACGCGGACATTTACCCTGACATAGTGATATCGGTAATGATCCTGAGGGATTTGAAGTGCCATGCCATCGAACCTGACACAGTTGTCATTACCTACGGTACGTTCATAGTGTTCGCAGAGAATGTCTTCAACTGCAGTTCCAGCCCATGGGACAAACATGTTGGCTGCTTCCTCTGGGGGCACGGAAAACTCATCATTAAAGGCAGGCAGGTAAATGTTACGGATATATGCATTGGCCTTCTTCATGTCGGTGATACCGGCAACGGCAAGCTCTTTAACGAGTCGCTCCTGATGAGTGCGAAATGCCCGCTCAGAACGGCCACGAGCCTCAGGTGAATAGGCAGGAATCATTTCAATCCCTAACTGTCTCATAGCACGACCAAACTGCGTCAGATTACCCTTGTCCACTTTTCCTCCAGCCTCAGGGGTATGCCAGTAGTGACTGCCCCGATCCGTATACAATGAGGCAAACACTCCATGATTCTTAATGACATCCTTGACTCCCTGAAAGCTGCTCTGAGTACCTTCCTCTTCGACAAAAAACATGGAATAGTGCTTGTTGCTGGCATCATCCATGGTCACGATAATCATCCCAATGGGGTCAATTCTTTGTAATTGACAATAACAACTCAAAAATGCTATAAAATGACATGGCAAGGCCATTGAGGATACAGTATCCAGGAGCTGTATACCATACCACCTGCAGGGGTAATGAAAGAAAAAATATATTCACGGATGTCAGCGATAAGATAACATTTCTTGATATATTAGCCCAGTCTATAAAAATCTATCAGATTAAAATGTTTTGTTATGTTCTTATGGATAACCATTTTCACCTACTTGTAGAGACCCCACTTGGAAACCTTAGTGAATTCATGCGCCATTTCAATATAACATACACATCCAGATATAATAAGAGACACAAGAGAATCGGGCATTTGTATCAGGGTAGATATAAAAGCATTTTAGTAGACAAAGAACCCTATCTATCTATACTCTCGAGATACATCCACCTGAACCCCATCAGGACTGAAGGAATGGATAGAAAAACAGAAAAAGAAAAGGTAGAATACCTGGAGAATTATTTATGGAGCAGTCTGCAGGGGTACATAGACTATAAAAAGAGTGAGGAATTTATAGATTATTCGATGGTACTGCAAGAGTATGGTGGTAATAACAATGGAGGAAGGAGAGCATATTGGAAGAGAATTTCTGCCGATATAGCTGAAGGGATTGAAATAAAAGATAAAATAATAGGGCAGAGCATATTGGGTAGGGATAGATTTGTTGAGTGGATAAAGGAAAAATATTTAAAAGGGAAAATTGACAGGGAATGCCCTGCGTTAAGAGAGGTAAAAAGATACAAAGCAAAAGAAGAGATTATAGCAGCTATTGAAAAAGAGGCAGGGAAAGGGATAGAAGAAATAAGTGCAGAAAGGGGTAGTATAAGGCAGATAGCGATGGATTTGTTATACAGGATAGGCGGATTAAAAGGGATTGAAATCGGCAAGATACTGGGAGTTGATTACAGCACAGTAAGTCAAGGCAGAAAGCGCTTGATGGAAAAGATGCAAAAGGACAGGGATTTGATGATGCTTTTAGAGAAGATAGAGGAAAAACTGTCAATATGAAAGAATTGACCCCGTTATTGACA
>VGWY01000115.1 GCA_016873575.1 Nitrospira sp.
AGAGACCCCTGTGGATGTAACTGCTCCTGCAGAGCCTGGCAGGATTATCAAAAATAAACGGTTTGAACTCAAACCCATGAGTCCTGATGAAGCATCAATGCAGATGGAACTCCTCGACAAGGCATTCTTCGTCTTTACAAACGAGGGCAGTGGAGAGATTAATGTTATCTATCGCAGAAAAGATGGGAATTTCGGACTGATAGAACCAGCTAAATAAGTTTAACACTTAAATGTTTAATGGTTTAATCCTTTGAACCTTTAACCCTTTAAACTATAAGATGGTGAAGCCAATAATCGTCATAATCACCGGGCAATCGGGCTCAGGAAAGACCGTTGCATTACGGGCACTTGAAGATTCCAAATTCTTCTGTGTAGATAACCTTCCTATTGCCCTCATCGATTCATTTGTTTCAATCATATTGAAAAACAAGGAGATAAACAAGATTGGAATCGGCATTGACATACGGGAAAAGGGATTTTTATCAGAAGCCAGTAATGTATTAACCAATCTCAAAGATAAGTACAGGACAGAAATTCTTTTTCTCGAGGCAGAAAAGGATGTACTTCTAAGGCGATTTAAAGAGACCCGAAGACCCCATCCACTCGGAGGAGATATCGAAGAATCTATTCAGATTGAAAAAAAAAGGCTGGCACCTTTGAGGGAAACCGCAGACAGGATTGTTGATACTTCCTCTCTATCACCTCATCAATTAAGACAGTTTGTCATATCCAAATATGGAATGCTCAAACTGAAAAAGCTTATGACAGTCACTATCATATCCTTCGGGTTTAAGTTTGGTGTACCCCAGAACATTGACCTGCTTTTCGATGTCAGGTTTTTGCCCAACCCTAACTTTGTCCCTGAATTAAAACTACTGAAAGGAACCGACAAAAAGGTTTCTGATTTTGTATTGAACAAATCAGTAGCAAAGGTATTTATCAAAAAAATAAAAGAATATATGGACTTCCTTATTCCACTCTACATCAAAGAAGGCAGGTCATACCTCACAATCGGTATAGGCTGTACAGGTGGGAACCATCGTTCTCCTGCTATTTCAGAAAAACTTCACACTATCCTTAAAAAATATCCGGTTGACCTCAACATAGTCCATCGCGATATCTGCTAAGCCCCCTTTTCTTTACAAAGATTCATTTTAGCTGTTAATATAAAACGCTTTTAAAACTATTTTAGATTCTTTTGTAAAAAAGTTGAAAAGCATTCTAATAACCACAGAGACACAGAGGCACGGAGATTGACATATAAAAAAAGAAGCCATAAAAAAAGAAAAAATATTAATATATTCAAGTTTTTTTTGTTTGTAATAAATAAAAGAGATATTTGTTCTTATTCTCAGTGTCTCTGTGCCTCAGTGGTTATAGTTCTCTTTCAATATAAATACGAAAGAGGGCTATTTTATCTATGTGCGATGTAGTTTAATAAATGCATTTTCCAGAGTAAGGAGAGGTGGCCGAGCTGGTCGAAGGCAGCCGCCTGCTAAGCGGTTGTGGGAGTAAAATCTCACCCAGGGTTCGAATCCCTGCCTCTCCGCCAGTAAACGGCAGTAATGAGTGAAAAGTTTAAAAGTTTGGAGTTTCAGAAGTCTTCAGCTTCTTACTCATACTAAGGAGATCATAAGTAATGTCATGTCATATGTCATCCCCGCTTGTCGGGTCGGAGCGACTCTCAGCGAAGACTCGTATCGAGAATCTTTCTGAAAGAAGGATTGCGGACAAGCCGCAATGACAGAAATCATAGAAAGGATGTGGTATTACTTATGGACTTATTAGTAAGACAGACCATTTAACTAAACTTTATGGAGGATTCTTAGATGAAAAAAAAGGTATTCGCAGTAACATTATGTCTTGTCTTAGTATTTTCAGTGAGCGCTTGTAAGAAAAAAGAGGCTCAGCCACCTGTACCACAGACACCAGGACCGATGGCACCAGGTCCTATGCCTCCAGGTCCTGTATCGCCAGGACCTATGACACCCGGGACTACTGCTCCTGGCCCTATAATGCAAGGGCCTGTATCTCCGGAGGGGCAGAAGAAGATGCCAGGGGCTGCCATGACAATGCCAGCAACTGAAAAAAAGGTAGTTGTGCCTGATACAGTGAAAGGCAAATGGAGTGCAGTAACACTTGTTGTTGAAGACAGGATTGCAAAACAAACACAGGAGTATAAAGTAAACTTGCATGGCAACTTCGCAATACCAAATTCTAATGTCAAAGTATTTGTTGGAGATTTTCTCCCTGACTTCAAGATGGATGGGCAAGTTCTGACTTCAGGGGCTAACGATCCAAAAAATCCGGCTGTCAGTATAAGGGTATTTGAGGGAGACAAACAAATATTCCCTGCACCCGGGAAAAAATGGGGATGGTTGTTTGCCAAATTACCAACAGTACATCCTCTCAAGCATCCGAGATATGGCATTATACTGAAAGAAGGGATTTCAAAGAAGGGATAAAATTTGTGCGCCCATAGCTCAGATGGATAGAGCGTCGGACTACGAATCCGCAGGTCGGGGGTTCAAATCCTCCTGGGCGCGCTCTTTTTCCTTTGGCTTTTCACCTGCAAGCTTATATTCTTCTGTTATCCATTTGCCAAGGTCAATGAGTTTACATCTTTCAGAACAGAAGGGTCTCCAGGGATTTTCCTCCCATGTGGTTTTATTTTTGCAGATTGGACAAATAATCTTCATTTACCTATACCTGAAATGCATTTATAAACCACAGAGTCCCCAGAGGAAATCATAAAAAAATTTTCATACTGTATTTCTCTGTGTTCTCTGTGTTCTCTGTGGCTAATGGTATTATTCGGATTTATTCTCATTCTGAATCTTCTTGTCTGCTTTTTTCAAGTCTTTCAAAAGGATACCAGAAACAACGCCGTTCACAGTACCTGTTAAAGTACCGATAAAAATAATAACGGGACTTATCAAAAGGATTGCCTCAATCCTCTGGATGAAGAGAAAGTAAGCAAGAAACAACTGTGCAATATTGTGAAACAATGCACCGATGAGGCTCAGACCGATAGGACTCAATAGTCCTGGCGATATGGATAAGACAAACCACATACTAAGAGTGCTTGTTACTCCGCCTCCAAGGCTCAAGATGAACGCAGGGCCAAGGAATGTGCCTGTGAATAATGATGCGAGGGTTACCCGTATGAGGGTGATCGTAATTGCCACACGGATTCCGTAGAGCAATAATGCTATGAGCGTAATGATATTTGCAAGGCCTAGCTTCAACCATGGAATGGGGGTTGGTAACAGACTTTCAAAGCCATGAAGGGCAATCGCATATGCAGAAAGCAAGGCTATTCGGTATTTATCCTGTAACTGCATCGATATCAAAAATCCCCCCATCCCCCCCTTTATCAAAGGGGGGGATGGGGGGATTTTCTTTGTGATTGCCTATCGTTATAACAACTCTGTTTGGCAGGCATACTATCGCACCGCTTTCAATCCATCCCTGATGTATGCATAACTTGTTATAGCATGGAGATTTAGTTATTCTTACTTTGTGATTTTTTATCTCGATAACTGTCTCCCCCTCAGGACCATCAACTGATACAACCCTATCTTTCTCGACAGGCAGTAAATAGACAGGATGTCCATTCACCTCTATCCGCACCGTTTTCCCTTCAGGAAGAACTTCTTTCATAAAAACAATTCCTGAGAAAGATAGAAAGATAAGGACAATAAATAAAATTCTATCAGCTTTTGTGGTACCCTCAAACAGGTTTTTTAAATTCAACCTTTCCTCTTATCTGAGGTGTGATATGTATCTTCCCTGTACTATCAACGATTACACCTTCAAAGCCCATTTCCTCAAGAACCTTTAGTCCCCTTTCATGGCCGAGTATGAAAATACCACTTGCAAAGGCGTCTGTAAATACACCTTCCTTTGTTATGATGCTGACACTCTGACATCCCTCTGCAGGATAGCCCGTCTTCGGGTTCAGGAGATGGTGATATCGTCTTCCATTCAGTATAAAATACCGTTCATAATCTCCAGAGGTGGATATAGCCATATCTTTAAGTTCAATGGTAGCCATGATATCATCTAAAAATCCCCCCCCGCCCCCCTTTACTAAAGGGGGGTTAGGGGGGATTCTCGGATTCCTGATGCCAATTCTCCATGGCCTTCCATCAGGCCTGAGACCAAATGCCTTGATATCCCCTGCAACTGAAATAAGCCCTGCATGTATCCCGAGTTTCTTCAATGTCTCCACTGCCTTATCTGCAGCATAACCCTTTGATATTCCACCGGGGTCAATTAACATATTGCTTTTTTTCAGGAATACTGTGGATTTATTCCTGTCAATGAGTAAATCCTTGTAATTCACGAATGATACTTTTTTCTTCAGTTCCAGGTCTTCCGGTTTTATTTTCTTATAAAAGTCATAGAGTGTTATAACAGGGCCTATCGTGATATCAAATGCCCCTTCAGTCTTTTTTGATATAAATAATGCCTTATCAAGTAATTCAAGAGTCTCAGGAGATACTTTTACTTCTGAGATACCAGCATTTCTGTTTATATGAGATATCTCACTATCAGGTGAAAAGAAATTGGTCAATTTTTCTAATGTTTCTATCTCGGAGAATGCAGCATCTATGCCCTTTTCAGCATGGTCCCTTGAATCTGATACAACACTGATTGTTACAAGAGTATCCATAAGTATCCTGCTTTTTAGGTAAATCTTATCTTGATGTGATGTACAGGCAAATAAAACAGTGAACAGTGAACAGTGAAGAGTAAAGAGTAATAAAAACAACTTTCGATGTAACGATACCGGCGTAGTATTGTCATTCCTGCGAAAGCAGGAATCCAGAGGCACAAAACTGACTGGATTCCCCCGTAACAAGTACGGGGCAGTCTCCGTCAAGCACGGAATGACAGCTAAATAACATCTGCAAAAGTTGTATAATGCATAAAAAGTCTTTGTCTGAACTTTGAACTTTAAACTTTTAACTTTGAACTTTTCTTTCATGCTACTCTCGTATGGCTGATACGTGAAAGTTTATCCCTGAGAAATCTTCCGGTATATGATCTGGGGTTCATGCTGACCTCTTCTGGTGTTCCTTCTGCGATAACCCTTCCTCCCCCTTCTCCACATTCTGGACCAAGGTCTATGATATAGTCAGCCGATTTTATTACATCGAGGTTATGCTCGATTACAATAACAGTATTCCCTGAATCAACAAGACTGTTTATGACATTCAACAGTTTCTGAATATCAACAAAATGGAGTCCTGTCGTCGGCTCATCAAGGATATAGAGGGTATTGCCTGTTGACTTTTTCCCGAGTTCCTTTGAGAGCCTTACCCTCTGTGCTTCACCTCCTGAGAGCGTCGATGCAGGTTGCCCGAGCTGTAAATACCCAAGCCCAACATCTTCAAGAACCTCAAGTCGTTGCCGTATAAGAGGTATGGATGAGAAGAACTGCAGTGCTTCGGATACTGTCAGGTCAAGTACATCTGCAATATTCTTTCCCCTGTATTTAATATCAAGGGTCTCTCTATTGTATCGTTTCCCTTTGCACACATCACATAGCACATACACGTCTGGCAAGAAATGCATCTCCACCTTCACTAATCCATCACCACGACATGATTCACATCTTCCTCCTGCAAGATTGAAACTGAACCGCGAAGGTGTGTAGCCTCTGATTCTGGAATCTGTCACCTGTGAAAATAACTCTCGAACAAATGTGAAAATGCCTGTATATGTTGCTGGATTGGATCTGGGGGTTTTCCCAAGTGGTGATTGGTCAACACATTTCACCCCATGTATTTTGTCCGTGCCTCTTATTTCTCTACAATAACCAGGGCTTACATTGCTCCCATAAAGTTCTTTTGAGAGTGCCTTATAGAGTATCTCGATAACGAGTGTACTTTTCCCTGAACCTGAAACACCGGTTACACATGTGAAGGTTCCAAGCGGGATCTTGACATCGATCTCCTTGAGATTAAATTCCTGAGCACCTATGATCTGTATAAAGTCTTCTGGATTTCTTCGCATATACGGAATCTCGATAGACATCAACCCCCTGAGGTATTTCCCTGTTATTGACTCTTTGTTTCCTGCTATTTCATCCGGGCTCCCTGAAGCCACGATCCAGCCTCCATTGAGTCCTGCACCAGGGCCCATGTCAACAATATAATCAGCCCACCTGATTGTTTCCTCATCATGCTCAACAACAACAAGAGTATTTCCAGCATCCCTTATTGATTCAAGGCTTCCAAGGAGTTTTTTGCAATCCCTTGGATGCATACCAATACTGGGTTCATCGAGGATATAGAGAACTCCTGTCAGTGATGACCCTAATTGTGTTGCAAGCCTTATCCTCTGAGCCTCTCCCCCTGAGAGCGTGAGGGATGACCTGTCAAGGGTGAGATACTCAAGTCCCACCTTTTCTAAAAAATGAAGTCTATCCCCCACCTCTTTAAGAACACGAAATGCTATAGTCTGCTCTCTATCAGTTAATGTGAGATTCCTGACAAAAAACAGTGCATCACTCACTGACATCTGTGCAAATTCTCCGATGTTGATATCCTGTATTTTGATACTCAGTGCCTCTTTGCGTAATCTCGATCCATTACAAAGTCTGCAGTATTTCTTATCTTCAAGCGCTTCAGAATCCTCGTCAAGATTCTCGAAACCGAGGCCATTACATCTCGGGCAGGCACCCTGTCTGCTGTTGAAGGAAAAAAACATCGGGTTTATATCAGGATAGCTTATTCCGCAATTCGGACAGACTGCAGTTTTCGAAAAAAGCATGTCTCTGTCTCCCGCAATCAGATTTATTACCACGGTGTCCGAGTAACTGAGGGCTGTCTCTATCGCATCTTTTAACTGGCGTTCTATGCCTAACTTTATGATAAGCCTATCAATAACAATCTCTATGGTATGGCGTTTATGTTTTTTAAGAACTATATCCTGAGTAAGATCCATCATCTTCCCGTCTATCCTTGCCCTGATAAAACCTTCTCTCCGCATTTCTTGAAGTTCTTTCCGGTATTCACCTTTTCTTTCTCTGATTATTGGGGAAAGGATTTGCAGTCTGCTTCCCCGGGGCAATAACATGACCGACTGAATAATATCCTTTGCTTCCTGTCTTGAAATGAGTGTATTACAGTTATAACAGTAAGGCTTTCCGATCCTTGTATAAAGGACACGCATATAGTCGTATATCTCGGTGATCGTTCCAACGGTTGAGCGTGGGCTTTTGCTCACCGTTCTCTGATCTATTGCAATGGATGGAGAAAGCCCTTCGATAGAATCTACATCAGGTTTTTGGAGCTGTTCAAGAAACTGTCTGGCATAAGCGGAAAGGCTCTCAACATAGCGCCTTTGCCCCTCTGCATAGATTGTATCAATAGCAAGAGATGATTTGCCCGAACCTGAGGGGCCAGTTATGACGGTTATTGCATCTCTGGGGATAGAGAGCTCGATATTCTTGAGATTATGCTCCCGTGCACCTTTTATGATGATAAAGCCTTGCATAGTGAATAACTACAATATCCCTTAAATTGACAAAGTTAGTCTATTATTTTACATTAAACATAAATACAAAAGGAGGAAACATTGCTCCAATCGGTAGAAGATATCAGTCCAACAAAAAAGCGTCTCAGGATAGAAATCCCATCTGATGTCATTGAACGAGAGATAAAGGACTCTCTTGAAAAGCTCAGACAGAGAATGAGAATTCCAGGGTTCAGACCTGGCAAGGCCCCCTTAAATCTCATAGAAAAACGGTTTGGCAACGAGGTGAATGCAGAAGTGTTCGAAAAGGTCATCCCTGAATTCTTTAGCAGGGCACTCATGGAAGCAAACGTCAATCCAATTACACCACCCGTATTCGACGAAAAACCTGAATTTCGTAGGAATAACCCCATTCATCTCTCAATCACGGTTGAGGTAATGCCTAACATTGAGAATCTTCATTATGAAGATATACGTGCAAAAGATATTCCTGTGACTGTTGAAGATGCTGACCTTGAAGATGCACTTAAAAAAGTTGCAGGAGAAAAAGCCGTATATGAAGTCGCTGAAAAAGAGATTGAAATGGATGACCTGGTCAACTTTGATTTTGTTGACTGTGAGGTAGTAGGAGAAGAGACAACTCCGTCCATGAAGGAACGGGTGTCACAGATGGGGAACGAAATGTTTCCACCGGACATCTTGGAAAAGATGATAGGAAAGAAAAAAGGCGACATATCAGAATTTACTACTACATTTGACAAGACTTTAAGTTCAAAAGAACTCGC
>VGWY01000116.1 GCA_016873575.1 Nitrospira sp.
TTTCTGTGAGATAAATGCATTTTATTAGCACTACACTTTTTGAGGATTTAAAATAAGAAATGGCTTAAATAAAGGATTTGTTGGCTTAAAGAGCTTATTTTTTAGGCTCAGGTTGTTGAACATAAGTTACTAAAGGTTCCTTTCGTGATAATAACTCCAAATCTGCTCCTGTTATTCGGGCTAATTTTATAAGCTCGGTATTTGTGTAGAAATGGCTTGGCCATTTATTCCGTTTATTGTTGTTAGCCTCCTTAGAAAGTAGTGCTGCATTTTCTTTTGTTAATGGATATAACCAACTTGATGGTAATATATGGTCGATTTCCCAGGTACTACGTTTATTTTCATCTAACTTAACTCCTGTTTTAAAACATCTGTTATTAAATCTCTTAAATAACTCATCTATATCTATAGTTTCATTTTCACCCTCAAGCAACAAATCAGCAATGCGCCTTCTTATATTTGATTCATATAATTGTTGCTTTGTTCTTTTGGGATTCAAGTAAGCATTAATTGCACCTTTACAGCTTCTACATTCCATTTGCTTTTCTAAAGGCCCCCACTCAGAATGTTTACTGAATGCATGAGAAGGTAAAATACGGCCGCAAGCATTACATTGCTTCCAATAAGCCTCTTTATTTTCGGTAGCTATTCTGAAGAAGGCATGCCAAAATCTTTGACATTTTATAGAATCTGGGTCTGTATATTCAGAAGGCCATTCTTTAAAAGGTAAAGGAGAATCCTTGCTATGCAGAAAATCGCATTCTTTACACCGCCATTCTGCCGTATTATAAGTATCATTTGGGTCTAATAATGTATTTCCAATCGAAAATAAATTAAGAGTCTCGCAGGCAAGACAAACATATCCTATCCATGCATCATGTACTTTTTTGCCGATGCCCTTTATTCGTAGCAACCCTGTTTTATGTCTTGTTTTTCTTCGAGACATAACCTGTAAAATTATAACTTAATCAAGGTAAATAGGATAGAGTGCCTATTCTGCTGTAGTCATCCACCTGCTCCGGAACCAACGGAGAAGTGGACGGCTTCGCAGCGGAATCACTGATCAATTCAATGGACACCATACTTAATTATTTTTACATGTAGATTCAGGCCGGATTTCTGAGCGCATAGCGATCTGCCCAGCTCCTTATCAATCGCCTCAATAAAATTGCCATCCCCCAGAGGGCAACCAATACGTTCCTTATTGTTCTGTTGATAAGTTTTGTACTCTCACTTTCCTATTATCTTTAACAGATCCTCATAGGATAAAGTCTTTACCCCGAGGGCTTTTGCCTTCTGGAGCTTTGAGCCGGGTTCTTCTCCGACAATAAGATAGTTCGTACTTTTGGATACTGAAGATGAGGCATGGCCACCAAGGCTTTCAATGAGATTCTCTACCTCATCCCTTGGTTTTGACAATGTGCCAGTTATCACAAATGTGAGACCCTCGAGGGGTAATTTCTCTTTCTTCTTACCCGCAAAGTCAGGATTTGTTATATTGAGCCCCAATGATTTCAACGTATCAAGTGTCTTTATATTCTCAGGGTCATTGAAGAAGTCAGATATTGAGTATGCAATCTTTTCACCCATCTGCCTTATCTCCATAATCCGTTCGGGTTTTACTCTATACAGATCTTCAAGTTTTTCGAAGTTTTTTGCGAGGAGCTTTGCAGCATACTCGCCCACATGGATTATGCCAAGGGCATAGAGGAATCGGGAAAGTGTTGTATGTTTACTTTTTTCGATTGCATCTATGAGGTTCTGGGCTGATTTTTCAGCAAATCGGGGAAGATCGAGGAGGTATTCTTTTTTCAATCTATACATATCCACAAAAAGCCTGATGAGTCCCCTTGAATAAAGGAGTTCCACATTCTTTTCACCGAGTCCTTCAATATCCATGGCACCTCTTGATGCAAAGTGCCGTATCCTTTCCTGAACCTGCGCCGCACAATTGAGGCCAACGCACCTCACAGCTACTTCACCTTCTTCCCGCACTACCTTACTGCCACAGACAGGACACCTCTCTGGAATAGGGAAGGGCTGCTCTTTCCCGGCCCTCTTATCTTTTATTACTGTCACGACATGGGGGATAACATCTCCAGCCCTTTCAACAACAACGGTATCGCCTACCTTTATATCCTTCCTCTCCATCTCATCCCAGTTATGTAATGTGGAACGAGAGACGGTAACACCACCGATCCTTACAGGTTCAAAAACGGCAACAGGGGTTATGACGCCTGTCCTTCCGACACTTGGGAGGATCTCCTTTATCCTGGTGGTCCCCTGATGGGCAGGAAATTTGTATGCAATAGCCCATCGCGGCTCTCTTGTCTTTATACCAAGAAGTCTTTGTAAATCAAAGTCATTAACCTTTATGACAGATCCATCTGTCTCGAAGGAAAATGTCCTCCGTTTTTCCTCAAGCTCTCCAATTATATTTATGATCTTTTGAATTCCTTTTTCACGCTTTACTATTGCAGGGATGGGAAATCTTGCCTTCTCAAGCCACTTGATGAATTCCCTCTGACTCTTGAATTCCATACCCGTGACTGCACCTATCCCATAGCATGCAAGATGAAGTTTACGTGCTGCTGTAATCGAAGGATCAAGCTGCCTCACCGAGCCGGCAGCAGCATTCCTCGGATTTGCAAAGAGCGGCTCACCTTTCTTCTCCCGCTCTTTGTTCAAAGCCTCAAACTCATCAATATCCATATATACCTCGCCACGGATATCAATCTCATCAGGTATTTCTCCACCACCTTCTATCTTCAAGGGAACAGACTTGATTGTTCTGATGTTCTGAGTAACATCCTCCCCTTCATAGCCATCACCTCTTGTGGATGCCCTGTAAAGAAGTCCATTCCTGTATGTCAGCTCGATTGCAAGGCCGTCATACTTTGGCTCAACAGTATATTCAATATCCTCATCAGATTTGAGAAACCTCTTAACCCTTGTGTCAAACTCCCTTACCTCATCATGTGAAAATGCATTATCAAGTGACAGCATGGGTTCGGTATGCCTTACCTTTTCGAATTTATCGAGAGGAGAAGCTCCGACTCGCTGAGTTGGAGAGTCAGGAAGGATATAATGGTACTTCTCTTCAAGTTCCTTCAGGTGAAGATAGAGTCTGTCATACTCCTCATCTGAAATAACAGGTGAGTCAAGAACATAGTAGCGATAGCAATGATAGGTAAGCTCTTTAACAAGTTTCTCTATCCCTTGCTTGATATCCTTTGGAATCTTGTCTGTCATTCTTCCTTATTCTGTCATTCTGGCTTGTCCAGAATCCCTCTTAACATAATTCGTCATTCTGACTTGTTCGGAATCATTCTTTTTCTGAAAGATTCCCGACAAGCGGGAATGACATTCAAGCTGTCTTACGTATGAAGATATAGTAATAACAATGTTTCAAAATTTCTCTTTGCCCTCTGTGTTATCTGTGGTTAATTAAGTCTTTGCATTATATATTTTTTTCTATCACTTCAATGAGAAATTTAAGTGCTAATAAGGATGCCTTCCCTTTGTTTCCCTCTCTATCTCCTGTTAACCTCAACTCTCTTGAAAAAGTCTGTCCCTCTGTGCTTACTGCTATATAAACAAGCCCCTTGTCTTTGCCCTCAAGTACATCAGGCCCAAGGTTGCCTGTGGTTGAAAGGGAGTAATCAGTTCCTGTCAAAGACCTTACCTTCTCAGCCATCTCTCTTGCAGTTTCCTCACTAACTACTCCATATTGGGATATGATTTCAGAAGAGACACCGAGAATACCTTTTTTAGATTCGATGGAGTAAGACACAACTCCTGCCTCAAAAAAATTACTTGCCCCTGCAAGACTTGTAATATAGTGACTTATGAGCCCTCCTGTACATGATTCAGCTACTGAAAGGGTTAAGCCCTTTTTCTTGAAAAGTTCATGCGCCTTTTGGATGACCTCTGAAGTCTCTTTATCCATATGAATTTTTTAACAGCTTGTTAAATCTTTTCGCAGGCTAAAGCCTGCGGCTACAAAATATAACACATTAATAATCGATGATGTAGTCGCACCCTTTAGGGTGCGTTTCTATCTCTTCTTTACAGAATGAAGGATACAAGATGCAGGATGCAAGATGCATGTTTAAGTTATAATATAACTTTCGCAGAACCAATAATAACATAGTGTTGTCATTTCCGCCCCGTATCGAAGTACGGGATAAACTCCAGCGGGAATCCAGTGAGAAATAAAAGGACTGGATTCCGTGTCAAACACGGAATGACGACTAAATGACAACTGCAAAAGTTGTATTACAATTAATTGATGAACCTTGATATCGTATTGCACAGGGGCAGCATTGACAAGCCTGCTATTATTTTCATCCATGGTCTTGGCATGGATAAGGATATATGGGTCAATCCATCCCAATCCCGTATCCTTGGGGGGATGTATCCTTTAAAGGCTCTCCTGAGTAAAAAACATCCACATACTGAATATGAAGGGGACAGTCCCGATTCTAATCCCCCCTTGCCCCCCTTTAGTAAAGGGGGGATGGGGGGATTATTGGTCCGTAAATCAGGGACAGTCCTCGACGATACTCTGCAAAGCCTGTTTGATGACCTCAGGCTTAAAGGGTACACCGTAATCACATGGAGCCAGCAACGACCTGCCAGCCCTATATATTATGTCGTCTCAGAATTAAAAGAGGTTATCAAAATTGCGAACGAGAATAAATTGACTGATGCCGGGATGATACTCATTGGCCACAGCAGGGGAGGGCTTATCGGAAGGAAATATCTCATGAAGGAAGATAAGTCTGTACGAGGTCTGATAACAATCTCTACTCCTCATAAAGGAAGCTCTATAGCTAAGCTGGTCAGTTATTTATCTCCTCTTGCGCCTGTAATAAATCCCCTTTTTCATGAAGGTGACAAAGGGACATTTTCCTTTGCAATGAAGCGAATTCTTAATTTTCTCAAAAGTAAGGCTTTGAAAGAGCTTCTTCCTGACTCGCACTTCTTTAAATCTCTTAAAGATGGGCCACTTGATTTGGTATATTATATCTCTGCTGGAGGCACGGACCCGACACTTTTCAATATTTACAATTTGTCTATCCCTGATATCTTCGAGAAGGTTATCCCCGAAAGTCTTTATCCTGACGAATTTAAAAAAGGCAAGGGAGATGGGTTAGTATCTGCAGAGAGTTCAAGGATTCCATGGTGTAATGAGCACTATGACTTTGATTTCAACCATGCACAGATATTGTTTGATGAAGGTGCAAGAGAAACGCTGGTCAAAGCGATAGAGAGGATTAATGAGAAGAAGTAGAGTCTGTCAGTTTGAAGGTTATTGGTACCACTATTTTCCCGTTAACCCGTGGAAACGGCGCTGCCCTTTTTACAATCTTTATTGCTGCTGAATCGAGTAGTTCAGAGCCTGAGCCTCTTTCTACCCTGATATCCTCTGGATACCCGGTACTGTTAATGTTAAACTCCGTTATTACAGTCCCTTCAATCTTCTTTTTTCTTGCAAGAAATGGATAATCCTTTGCCTTTTCTATCGCAGCCCTTATCCCTTCAAACCCCTCCAAAATTCTGTTTCCTAATTGGTTTTTACCTGTGTTCTGAGCGGCAGTATTTTGTTCCGGTAATTCTCCCTTCCCCCCTTTAAAATCCCCCTCCAATCCCCCTTTAATAAATAATCCCTCCTTACCCCCCTTTAGAAAAGTGGGGCAGGGGGGATTATCCCTTTTCCAAAAGGGGGTATGGGGGGATTCGGGTGGCTTACTTTCATTGTCCTTTGTGGTGGTATGGGACATGTATGTTTCTACTGATATTCCTGTATATGGGCTGTACCAAATAGTTGTACTTTTTTTACTATCCTCCGGGGTGATATTTTCGGCTATTCCTGTCCTTGTAATCCCCTCTCCCTTACCCTCCCCCTCAAGGGGGGAGGGGTGGGTGGGGGTGTCTTCAGACAACTTTTCAAGAAGTGCGACCACCATAAAGTCTATCTTGACAGGGCTTGTCCTGTCCCTAACTCTCCCTCCGATAATAAAGACAGAAGCGATAATCATTATATGAATCATGATAGAGATAAATATGTTTTGCCTGATTCCCATCAGAAATTAAGACTTATCCCTCCGATAAATTGCACTGGTGGCATCGGATACCCTGTTTCTGTCTGGAAACCCCTGTCCAGAATGTTTTTGCCTGTTATGAATATCTCACCCGTAAAACCATTAGATGGTTTTACCTTCTGGCTGAGCTTTCCGTCAAGCAGGAAATAACAACGAGGGTCTCCTGCCTGAACAACATAATTTGTTACATAACTCCCCTCTAAGGAAACAGTTGTCCCTTTTGCTGGATAAATAGATGCTGTACCTTTTATTTGATGTCTTGTACTGAATCTTATCTTATGCCCTGTTGTTCTGTCTTCAGGATCCATGAACGTATAACTTAACCCTACGTCGGCTGCATTGATATGGACTTTCCCTTCTGTTTCAACCCCTCTTACCCTTGCTTTTGCCACATTCACAGGAGACCATCTCCATGGGCTGATCTCCTGCCATTGGATAAGGTCTTTAGATTTTTTTTCAAATGCAACGAGCTTGATATTGCCGTTATTCCCAAAAAATTTCTGGATACTGCCTTCATATTCTGTCGATTGTTCAGGCTTGAGATTCGGGTTGCCTACGGCCCAGCCTGTATCCGGCCAGTAAAGGGCATTCATTGTAGGAACACGGAATCCCTTTCCAGCAGATAAAGAAACGTTTGTCTGATCGGGCAATTTTACCAGAAAAGATGCCTTGGGACTGAGTCTGTTTTTAGAATCAATATCGTCATATCTTGCCCCAAGTGTTAAAACTATTTTTTCAAACAGTGATGTTTCATTCTGTAGAAACATTCCTTTTCTTGTTCTGCTGTGCTTCCCCACAGAATTAGCAGTATTTATGTTATCTCTGCTATCTATGTCCTCTTCTAAAAGTTCAAATCCGCCTGTAAGTAAATTTGATGAGCCTATTAATATGCTGTGCTGTAAATCAAGTCCGTTGACATGGTTTTTATGGGTGTTGTCTTCAATGCCAGGATTTGTATATTGTATTCTTGAATTATGACTGTAGAACTTTAATGAAGTGTCTTTTGTCTTAAAGGCTATGCCTGTTAAGAGGTTTTCGTCTGTCTGAGTGGCAAAAGGGGTTGTCCACGTTAAGGAGCCGGGAGAGCCGGCATCTTTATGGTTATAGTCAATATTGAGATCGGCACGGATGTCTTTCGATAAATCAAAGGTAATTTTGGTATTTATTGCATCAATGTCATAATCTGAATTAGTCCTGAATCCTTCCGAGCTCTCCTTAGAAAGTGAAAGATTAAAACCGGTCTTTCCTATTTTCCTTGAGGTGTTGAAACTGAGATCTCTTGTGACAAATCTACCGTATGATGCACTGAATTTTGTTGCAGGTTCATCAGGGATTCGTGTAATTATATTTATGACACCACCCATAGCATCCGCACCATAGAGCGCAGATGAGGCACCCCTGAGAATCTCAATCCTCTCTATATTTTCAAGAGGGATAGAAATTGTATTAAGATCAACCCCCCCATCCCCGGGTTTGTTAAGACGTTTGCCGTCAATCAAGATAAGCACCTGCTCCGAGGTGGACCCTCTTAAGCTCACAGAAGCGGATGAGCCGCGATTACCATATTCGAACAGGTTAAGACCACTAACATTTCTTATGATTTCTGGTACAGTTCTGTAACTGCCTGATTCTATCTCTTTTTTTGTTATGACAGTCACATCCTGAGCAATATCTTCAACAGATTCCTCTATTCTTGTTGCCGTAACAACCACTTCTTCTAACTTTATTTTATCCTCTGCAAATGATAGGGTGAGAAGTGAAAAGTGAAAAGTGAAGAGTAATAAAATGCAAATGATAGGCTTTAAAAACTGGAAACCGAAAGCTAATAGCTGATAACTTTTTTTCATTTTTTCCTCCCTCGAGAAATTTTTTTGGATTGTTATGTTTCAGAGTCTTCTGTACGTGTTCTTAACTCATAACTCCGAACTTTTAACTCTGCACTCCTTTGTGTCTGGACAGGTCTTCCGGCTTGGGGCTATGGCGCCAAAACTCGTTTGGGGCCTCTCTACTCACCCACCTTCCCAATGGTTTTATAAACCACCAGTGGTTTATAAAACAG
>VGWY01000117.1 GCA_016873575.1 Nitrospira sp.
AACTTAGTGTTTCAGGTTACCCCTTGCACCTCCCTCGTACTACGTGGGTGCACTGCCGAATTCCCACGGTTGGACTTTAACCAACAAGTCATATGTTCTACACGGCATACGGACGGTTCTATTTTTCTTAAGAAACCCCTTTCCCTTTAAAATGGCTCACCTCCCATAATCCGTGATTCGTGTCAGTAATCCGTGACTGTGATTTATATTCATAAAATCCTTCTCGCGCAGATAGGGTTGTTATCTGAAAACTTTTCTTTGACTACTCCCCTCCTGTATTTCAATAGTTCCATAGTACAATAGCAAAACAGTGCCACAGTGCAGAAACGTAAAAGCGTAATAGAACAATCCCTCCCAACCTCCTCTTGGCAAGGGGAGGAGAAAGGGTGGGTTGTATCATTGTCCTGTTGGACTGTTGCGCTATTTGTTATTAATGCTAATTGATTCATATAATCCCCTTATGCTATCCTTTGAATACGGAGGTGCAAGATGCCCAAAACCATCGAAGCCGTTTATGAAAACGGTGTTTTTAAACCAATTTACAATGTCGAAATTAAAGAACATGCGCGCGTGCGTCTCGTTATAGAGGAGACTGGAAGCATTGCGCTGTCCACAAGCGGAATTATCCCGGCGAGGGATAAACAGGCTGTCAATACCATCGCCCTTGAACCTGAATTTCTTCCTGAAGAGGCTTAAAGTTTGTATCTTCACGAAATTGGAGCCGGCTCTAAAGTATTTATAGATGCAAATATCTTTGTCTATCATTTTTCTGAAGGCTCTGAATTCAATAAATCCTGTACTAATTTTCTTGTAAGGGTTGAAACCTCTGAGATTCACGGCATCACCTCTGCCGGAATAATACAGGAGGCTGTCCATCGTCTCATGATGGTCGAGGCCTCAGCCCTGTTAAATGTGGAAGTTAAAAATCTTCCCAAATATCTCAAGCAGCATCCGGAATTCGTAAAACAACTGACACAGCATCTTGTTGTTCCACGTAAAATATCCGAACTTAACATTGAGATAGTCCAGATAACGCCACAGCTTATTGAAAAAAGCCAGGGGATCAAGACAAGATACGGCTTTCTTTCAAATGATGCTCTCTCGTTACAAATTATGGAAGACGGTGGTATCACCATACTTGCTTCAAATGATTCTGATTTCAGCAGAGTTGAATGGCTCAAGCTCTACCTCCCTGTATCTACAGCCATGTGACTACAAAAACCCTGTTTAAAATCCTCAGAAATTTGTAATCTTGAAGATGCGCTATGACAGAATAGAAGATGCGAAAATCTTATGACTGGATTATTCAGGACATAAGACCAGAAGCTTAATACGATAAATTCAGGAGATGGTGTAAACTTCTTTACTCCCACAATACCCCCGGCGTTCAGGTCAAAACAAATTGTCAGACCTGCCGCTTTACGCCCACCCGCAAAGGATTAAGCTTTGTTGGGAAAGCTATTTTCTTGTTGAAGCTTATAGCAAGGGGCTTTATATGTCAAGCGAAAGGAGAATTTATGAAAAGAGAATTTATTTTTTAAATCGTTATTTAGATAGTTCAATTGATGCCCACAAACATTGACAAGGCCTTTATGAAGTGATAGAGTAAGGCATGTTTAGGAATGGATATCTGAAAATCTTCTTCGCGCTGTTTATTATTGCCTTCTTTGTAGAACCTTCATCCTCTGTTTCAGAAAATGACCCTTGTAAAGAGACCGGTATCGTTGCGAAAAATTTGACATTTGTCAACCTCTGGTATAAACGGAATGGCGGAGATTGTTATATCTGGCATAGGAATAAACTCCTGGTAATAAAACAAGGAGATAGTATAGATATCTTTTCAGACCTCACCTGTAAAACAAACTATTGCAAGGATTCCCTCACCTATGATGACTGTAAGTCTTTTGACACTAATAGGAACTGCCGCATAAAAACACTTACCGGTTGCAAATTGTCAGATATGTAGTCAGCTACAGATTCAGCCTTCCCCCTTCACAAACACGTCATAAATTTAGTATGGTGTAGCCGCTGCATGGATTAAAAAGAAATTATTTTTGAATGATCTTAAACGCTGGCTAAAGCCAGCGGCTACAAAGTTTTACATAAACCTCTCTTAACTTAATAAATAAGTCCTTCAAATATCTTCAATTCTGTGATAAGGTTAGAAAGGAGGTAGAAACTATGCATTGGGGAGATTACGGATGGGGAATGGGATTCGGATGGTTCTTTATACTCATCTTCTGGGTATTGGTAGTAGTAGGTGTTGTCTATCTCGTTAAGCTTATTACAGAAGGCAGGAAAAAAGAAGAAAAAGAAGAGACAGCACTTGATATTCTTAAAAAAAGATACGCAAGAGGTGAGATAACAAAAGAGGAATTCGAAGAGAAGAAAATAGATATTCAATAGTTTAAGAAGAGATATTGTAAAGTCCCATTTACATAATTAATATTAAGCGCGAAATATTTCCATAGTTGTTGATGGGAGGAACTTATGATGGTCACAGACCCAGTTTGCAAGATGGTCATGGAAGAGGAAGAAGCTGTTGGCACATCTACATATAAAGGCACTACCTATTATTTTTGCTCGGAGATGTGTAAAGAGAGGTTTGATAAAGACCCGGAGGCTTATCTAAAAGTTCAGAGTTCGGAGTTTGGAGTTCGGAGTGAAACAAAAGAAAGCGGAATTACATATACCTGTCCTATGCACCCAGAGGTCAGACAGAGTGGCCCGGGTTCCTGTCCAATCTGTGGCATGGCACTTGAGCCTTTATCTATTTCTCTAAAGGAAGAGGTAAACCCGGAGCTTGTAGACATGAATCGTCGTTTCTGGGTGAGCATAGTCCTGACGATTCCTGTAGTGTTTATTACCATGCATACACACATTCCCGGATTCTCACTTGAACAGCTTGTATCATCAAGGGTTCTTAGATGGCTTGAGCTTGTCCTTGCCACACCTGTTGTCATCTGGGGTGGATGGCCATTTTTCGTGCGTGGATGGCAATCAATTATAAATCGAAGCCCGAACATGTTTACCTTAATTGGTCTCGGCGTTGCTGTCGCTTATATCTACAGCGTTTTCGCTGCACTCTTCCCATGGATATTCCCGTCCTCTTTCCAGAGCAAAGAAGGTGATGTCGGGACATATTTTGAGGCCGCTGCCATGATTGTAACACTTGTTCTCCTCGGTCAGGTACTTGAACTCAGGGCAAGGGGTAAGACTGGTGCAGCAATCAAGGCACTTCTTGGACTGGCGCCAAAAACTGCTCGACTTATCAAAGAAGATGGTACTGAAGAAGATATACCTATTGAAAATGTACATTTAGGAAACATTCTTCGCATACGCCCGGGTGAAAAGGTTCCTGTAGATGGTGTTGTCGTTGAAGGGACAAGCTCTGTGGATGAGTCAATGGTTACAGGTGAATCCATTCCTGTAGAAAAGCAGACAGGTGATAGGGTGATAGGTGCTACTGTAAACACCAATGGGACACTAATCATAAAGGCTGAAAAAGTAGGTGCTGAAACCCTCCTGTCACAAATCGTCATGATGGTTGCAGAGGCACAACGCAGCCGTGCGCCTATTCAAAAACTTGCTGATATCGTAGCTGCATACTTCGTCCAGATTGTTGTCTCAGTAGCAATCATCACCTTCATTATCTGGGCATGGTTAGGACCAGAGCCTCGCTTTACATATGCAATCATCAATTTTGTAGCTGTTCTCATTATAGCCTGTCCATGTGCACTTGGTCTTGCAACCCCAATGTCAATTATGGTTGCCACTGGAAAAGGTGCCTCTTCAGGTGTGCTTTTCAGGAATGCAGAAGCAATCGAGGTAATGCAAAAGGTAAATACACTTGTGGTGGACAAGACAGGAACCCTCACAATTGGGAAACCAAGGCTCATCGAAGTATTTCCAATACAAGACTGGGATAGGAATTCACTCCTTTCTTATGCAGCAAGCCTTGAGAAAGGCAGTGAGCATCCATTAGCATCTGCAATTGTCACAGGTGCTGAGGAAGAGAAAATCCTTCTGACTAAAGCAGAATCCTTTCAGTCAATTACAGGCAAAGGCGTTACCGGTCAGGTAAATGGACATACTGTTGTCCTTGGCAATCTGAAACTGCTCGATGACATGGGGACACAGCCTGGTGAGTTCTACAAGAAGGCAGAGGAGATGCGTTCAGAGGGTCAAACAGTGATGTTTTTGGTAGTAGATGGTAAGATCATCGGGCTTTTGGGTGTGGCTGACCCTATCAAGGAAACCACGCCAGAGGCAATCCGACAGCTTCATGATGATGGTATTAAGATTGTAATGCTTACAGGTGACAGCCGGACTACTGCGGATGCAGTTGCAAAAAAACTCCAGATAGATGAGGTTTTTTCTGAGGTATTGCCTGATCAGAAATCCGAATGGGTTAAGCGTTTTCAAGAAGAAGGACGTATTGTAGCTATGGCAGGTGATGGTATCAATGATGCACCAGCATTGGCGCAGGCACATGTTGGCATTGCCATGGGGACAGGCACTGATGTAGCCATGGAAAGTGCTGGTGTCACATTAGTTAAAGGAGACCTCAGAGGTATAGTAAGGGCAAGGCTTTTAAGCAAGGCAACAATGCGTAATATCAAGCAGAACCTATTCTGGGCATTCATCTATAATTCACTCGGTGTCCCGATTGCAGCAGGGATACTTTACCCATTTTTTGGTATTCTTCTGAGTCCTATTATCGCAGCGGCTGCAATGAGCTTCAGTTCAGTATCAGTAATTGGCAATGCTTTGAGGTTGCGAAGGTTAAAACTGTAATGAGTAAACAACCGATTCGATAATAACGAAAGGATAAAATAGTGTCGGCTTTGTTTTAAGATCTTACTTAAAACTATGCCCTTCTGATGGGAAGATCCCCTTTTCCACCTCTTCTTTGTAAATCTTAATCGCCTTCAATGCCTCGTCTTTTAAATTCACATATCTCTTGGCAAACTTCGGGAGGAATCTCTCGAATAGTCCTATGACATCATGCAGCACAAGCACCTGCCCATCACAATATGGGCCAGCGCCGATACCGATAGTTGGGATTGAAATTGCTTCTGTTATCTTCTTTGCAAGTCCCATTGGTATTGCCTCAAGCAACAGGGAAAAAGCGCCTGCATCCTCAGCAATATGTGCCTCTTCAATTAATCTCTTTGCAGACTCTTCAGTCTTACCCTGAAGCTTGTATCCCCCCATCCTGTGGATTGACTGAGGCGTTAGACCGATATGAGCCATAACAGGAATATCTGATCGCGTCATCGCCCTGATATGCTCTGCCACCTCTGAACTACCTTCAATCTTCACTGCAGTTGCTCCTGCCTCTTTTAAAAATCTCCCTGCATTTCTTATCGCCTCCTCAACACTTGCCTGATAGGACATAAAGGGAAGGTCTCCAATCACCATTGAATTCTGAACAGCCCTTGCAACAATCTTTGTATGGTAGATCATCTCATCCATGGTAACGGGGAGTGTATTTTCAAGACCCTGAACAACCATGCCAACAGAATCGCCAACAATAATTCCGTCAATTCCTGCTTCATCAACTATCTTTGCAAAGGGATAATCATAGGCAGTAATCATCGTAATCTTTTCGTGTTCTTTCTTTTTCTTCAAAAGGTCATGGATTGTAATCTTTGGCATATTAACCCCCTTTTCCAATGTCTGATTTTAACACATTTAGTAGATATTTCCTGAGAAAATTGGCTAAGATTAATAAAGAACAGGGAAGCATGAATATATCTATCAAAAATATCAAAGAATTAGACTGTATCTGTGATGCTTTGATTCTCCCTTTTACAGAGGGTGATTCAGAGCTTTATGACAACCTTGATGCAGCAACCTCAAAGCTTATCAAAAGATTATTTTCAAAAGAATTCCATGGCAAACAGAATGAAGTCTTTCTCATTCCTGCTCATGAGACCATAAAGCCTGAAAGGATTCTTCTTGTTGGTCTTGGCAAGAAAGAAGATATTTCATCTGAAAAGGTGAGACAGGCTGGCGGGAAGTCAACTGTTTACCTGCGTAATATGGGAATGAAAAGGATTGCATTATCAACCAGTGTTATATCATCCCTTAACCTATCACCAGTGGATTTCATCGAGGGGTCTTTACTGGGACTTTATACTTTCAAAAAGTATGTTCAAGAAAAAGATAAGAAGCAAGTCGAATCTATCTTTCTGCTTTCAAAAAGTTCAAAAAATCTCAGAGATGAACTTCAGCGAACTAAAGCAATAACCTCTTCGGTATGGTTTGGGAGGGATTTAATCAACACCCCATCGAATGATATGACCCCGACACATCTTGCAAATGTAGCATTATCTTTGAAGCAAAAGAATCTCTCAGTAAAAGTGCTGGAGAAAAATGATGTGCAAAGACTTGGTATGGGATCTTATCTTTCTGTTGCAAAGGGGTCAAAAGAACTTCCAAAGTTTATTGTGCTCGAATACAAGGGTGCTCAAGAAGCACCAATTGTTCTCATAGGAAAATCAATCACCTTTGATAGCGGAGGCATATCTTTGAAACCTGCCGACAGCATGGAAAAAATGAAATATGATATGGCAGGTGGTGCAGCCGTTCTTGGCATTCTCAAGGCAGTTTCTGAAATGAAACTGCCTGTCAATCTTGTAGGAATCCTCCCTGCAACTGAAAATATGCCAGGAGGTTCCGCTACAAAGCCAGGTGATGTTGTCAGGGCAATCAATGGTAAAACAATTGAGATAATCAATACCGATGCTGAAGGGCGTATGATTCTTGCGGATGCCATTGCTTATGCAAAACGTTTTAAACCTCAGGCAATTATAGATATAGCAACGCTCACAGGTGCATGTTCCATAGCGTTTGGGAATGAGGCAATAGCCATGATGGGGAATGATAGGGAACTAATTGACAGCATAAAAAAATCTGCTGATAGAACATACGAACGGGTATGGGAGATGCCCCTTTTTGAGGAGTATAAAGAGTATTTAAAAAGCGATATAGCGGATATCAAAAATACAGGCGGTAAGAATGGCTCCCTTATTACATCTGCATATTTCTTATATGAATTTGCCGGAGATGTTCCTTGGGTTCACCTCGATATCGCAGGCACTGCATGGGTAGAAAAAGAGAAGCCTTATATACCCAAAGGAGCTTCAGGCATTGGAATAAGGCTTCTGTTAGACTTTATAAAGAATATGTAAAAAACCCCAACTTAAAACTGCCAAAAACTTTCAGAAAGTCTTTAGAAATACACTTCCTCAAATATGATATGAGCTTCTCTCAACCGCACGTAATCCATCTTTAAACGTGCGTTCGCGATATGAATGTTTTGCCTGGCAGCATTCAGAGGTTCCCCCACAGCTCCAGCCACATAGATTTTTGAAACTTTCTTAACCTCTCCTCCGACTTTGAATGCATAATCTCCGATAAGCAGGTACATATCTATTTCGCTTCTCATCTCCTCGGTTTCATCTGGATGGACCTTCTGTGTAACTATCTGTTTCTTTACCTCAATGGACATTTGAACTTCCTTCCCTCCCTTGGCAAGGGCTATAAAATCTTCCAGCCTGCTTAATTCGCTTATTTCATGAACTTCAGCCATACGTAACTCTCCTTTCTCTCTTTTTTATATAGTATAAGGCTATGTCTTTTGGAAAAACATACTACCTTTGTTTAGAGAATAACATACTGTACTGAAATAATTTTTTCAACAAAAATTTCCTCTTGTGTTACGTAAAATCATTTATGTACATATGGGAAAGTATTTGTGGACATGCTTTATAAAGGATCTCATAATAAAAATGGACATTCATAAGTTCATAAACCTCTCCTGTTCGTCATGCCCGCAGGTTCCCCGCTTACGACTTGCGGGGACAGGCTCAAGCGGGAATCCAGGGTTTTCTGGATTCCCCGGTCAAGCGTTCGACTGAGCTCACGCCGAAGTCCGGGCAATGACAAAATGTAACATTATCCCAATTAACATTACAAGTGGTTACATTAATCCGAGAAATAGAGATAGAAACTGTCATTGCGAGTGAAGTTGCGAGGCGATGCCGAAGCAAACCCGGAGCGAGATTCCTCACTTCGTTCGGAACAAGCTCCGCAATCTCGCCTTTTTGCAAAGAGATTGCCACG
>VGWY01000118.1 GCA_016873575.1 Nitrospira sp.
TTTGTGTTACCATTTCTCATGGCTATACTCCTTTCTTTGAGTTGGTCTCAGCCAACTTGCTAATATCAAGAAAGAGTATAGCCTTTTTTAAGCTCCCTCAACCTCACTGTAATATAGCAAGCTCTTTGCCAAAGAGGGGTACATTGCCTCCCTTTAGCAAAGGGAGGTGAGGAGGGATTTTATAATCAATGTCTTCATACTTATGACCGTATTAGTAAGTGCGTTGACTATAGCAATGCTATGGCTGCATAGGAGGCACGGATGATTAAAGAGGCAATCCACATGCTTGTCAGTAACATAACCCTTTCAGAGGCTGAAATGGCTGGGTGCATGAAGGAAATCATGGAAGGTAAGGCTACCGATGCCCAGATTGGGGCGTTTCTTACAGCCCTGAGGATGAAAGGTGAGACTGTCGAGGAAATAACTGGAGCAGCGAGGATTATGCGGGAGAAGGCAACGACAATCAAGGCACCTGAAGGAGTCCTTGATACCTGTGGAACGGGTGGAGACATGGCACACACATTCAATATCTCAACAACAACAGCCATTGTCGTTGCAGGTGCAGGCATACCTGTAGCAAAGCATGGAAACCGTTCTGTATCAAGTCAGTCAGGAAGTGCTGATGTCCTCGAGGCACTTGGGGTAAAAATAGACCTTGTACCTGAAAAGGTAGAGAAATGCCTCTTTGAGACGGGGTTTGGATTTCTCTTTGCACCACTATTCCATCCTGCCATGAAATATGCGATTGGTCCCCGCCGTGAAATGGGTATACGGACAATTTTTAATATCCTCGGTCCGATTACAAACCCTGCTAAAGCAAAGCGGCAGATACTCGGAGTGTTTGCCGGCAAACTGACCGAGACACTCGCAATGGTTCTTGGAAACCTTGGTGCTATTGATGCAATGGTTATTCATGGTAATGATGGGCTTGATGAAATCAGTATCTCTGAAAATACACGGGTTTCAAGATTTAAGGATGGAACGATCAAAAATTTCTTTATCAGGCCAGAGGATTTTGGAGTCATGAGAGACAGGATTGAACATATTCGTGGTGGCAACAAGGAGGAGAACGCAGCCATCACCATGTCTATCCTGAATGGTGGAAAAGGCCCAAGACGTGATATAGTCCTCATGAACTCAGCTGCTGCCCTCATAGTTGCCGGGAAGGCAGGAGATTTCAAAACAGGCATGAGTATGGCAGAAGATGCAATTGATTCAGGGAAGGCATTAAAGAAACTTGAAACTGTAATAAAAGTAACAAACTCTATCTGACCCCCGTATCCTCATATCTACTCTCCTATCCTGTGGAGCTTCATAAAATTGGTTTTCCCCTGTAATGAAAGTGGAGAACTTGAGGTGATCACGATACTGTCGCCTTTTTTTACAATCCGTTCTTCCAGAAGAGATTTTTCTATCCCTGTTACCATCTCATCAGTAGTCGCTGGCAGTTTCATGATCTTTGGAGTAACCCCCCAGTAAAGACTTACCCTGTTTTTTATGTTCTCATCGGGTGTTAAGGCAATTATCGGAATCCTTGGTCTGAACTTTGAAAGAAGTATTGCTGTAAAACCTGACTGCGTAAAGGCAACGAGTGCCTTTGCATGGATATCCTCTGCAGCCCTGCATGCGGCATCTGCTGTGGCCTCAGCAAATGTTCTGCCCCGAATAAATGAAGATTCGCCCGTTTTCATTTGCTCTGTATGTCTTATAATCCTGTCCATCATCCTGACGGCATCAACAGGATACTTTCCGGTTGCAGTCTCTGCAGAAAGCATCAATGCATCTGTCCCATCCAGAACTGCATTTGCAACATCTGTTGTCTCTGCCCTTGTCGGTCTCAGATGCTCGGTCATGGACTCAAGCATCTGCGTTGCGGTGATTACAATCTTTCCTCTTTTATTTGCCTCTTCAATTAATCTTTTCTGTATTAATGGAACCTCCTCAGGCGGCATTTCAACACCGAGGTCGCCCCTTGCTATCATAATACCGTCAACCCCGGCCATGATTTCTTCAATATTACACAGGGCCTCGGGTTTTTCAATCTTTGCAATGAGCGGGATCTGTTGCCCCTTATCTTTCAGCCAATTCTTAACTATTTTGATGTCACGGGCTTCCCTGACAAAGGATATGGCTACATAATCAATCCCCATTTTTATCCCAAACAACAGGTCTTTCTTATCCTTTTCAGTAAATGCAGGGGTAGAGATCTTTATGTTCGGGAAATTGACACCTTTCCTGTCTTTTAATATTCCGCCCTCAATAATCTTTGCATGGAGGGCATTTTCTGTTCGACCAGTAACATGAAGCTGGATGAGTCCGTCATCAAGGAGTATCCGGTCCCCCTTCTTAATGTCTTTAAGAATAGCAGGGTACGATATAAATACCCTTTCATCATTTCCAATGCCTTCCCCTGGCATAAGCAGGAGAGATCTTCCTTTTTTAAGCTCAACGGCACCGCCTTCAATAGCCCCAACCCTGATTTTTATACCCTGAAGATCCTGAAGGATTGCTATTGGTTTATTATATTTTCTCGAACCCTCCCGGATAAGTTCTATTGCCTTTCTATGAGTATCGTGATCGCCATGGGAAAAATTTAATCGTGCAACATCCATCCCGTTTTTAATCAGTAGAAAAACGCTATCTGCGTCACCAGACGATGGCCCGATTGTACAGACTATCTTTGCCTTCCTGTTAGCCAGCAAATTCATATCTGGTTCCTTTATTCCCCTTCTGCAATGTTATATGCTTTGCCCATTCCTCGCCTTTTTGTGGAAAATCAGACCTGTAATGGGCACCAGCGCTTCCCTTCCTCTGAATTGCTGCCTCTGTTATGAGTTCAGCTACGGTAAGCATATTTTTGAGTTCGAGTTCACGCCTTGTCAAATAGATTTTATTTAAGATAAATGACCATTCAGATAGTTTCTCATGTGTATGTCCGAGAGATTCTCCACACCGTATTATACCAACCTTTTCCCACATTACTTTCCTCAATGTGTGCCGTATCTCCTCTTTGTCAGGTAACGAGGTATGAGAGGCGGAGGATAAAGGATGGGGAATTTCCTCGCTGTCAATTGATAATTGTTCATTGCTCATTTTAAAATTCAATGCTGCCCTGCCTGCCCTTGCACCATAAACAAGTCCTTCAAGGAGGCTATTTGAGGCAAGCCTGTTTGCACCATGAACACCTGTGCATGCTGCCTCTCCTGCGGCATATAATCCTTTGATGTTTGTGATACCATCTATGTCAGTCTTTACCCCACCCATCATATAATGTGCGGCTGGAGAAACAGGGACCAGCTCTTTTGTGATGTCAACATTATACTGAAGACATGTTGAATAAATTCTCGGAAACCTGCTTTTCAAAAAGTCCTTCCCGAGGTGGGTAAGATCAAGATATACATGTTTGCTCTTTGTTCTAACCATCTGTGAGATGATAGCACGTGATACAATATCCCTCGGTGCAAGTTCTGCATCAGGATGATAATTTTTCATAAAGGGTTCTCTATTGATATTCCTCAAAATCGCTCCTTCACCCCTCATCGCCTCGCTTAATAAAAACTGAGGAGCTGAAGGTGCAAAGAGGACGGTTGGGTGAAATTGTACAAATTCCATATCCTCAAGGATTGCACCTGCCCTGTATGCTATAGCCATACCATCTCCTGTTGCAACAGCAGGGTTTGTTGTCCTTGAAAAGATCTGACCGGCACCTCCTGTAGCAAGCACTGTTGCACTTGCATAAATAGCGATAATATCCGAATTCCTTAAAACATAAGCCCCTATACACATGCCATCATCAACAATAAGATCGACTGCTGTACAGAATGGTAATCTCTGTGCCGTTGGAAAGGATTTAACCTTGTTTATCAGAACCCTTTCCAGCTCCCTCCCTGTAGAGTCGCCATGGGCGTGTAATACCCTCCTTCTCGAATGGGCTGCCTCTATGGTAAAGGATAGCCTTGCGCCTTCCTTATCAAACTCAGCCCCCCAGTCTATAAGCTCAAGGATCCTCTGGGGGCCCTCTTCTACAAGTACCCTTACTGCCTCTTCCCTGCAAAGGCCATCTCCTGCCTTGATCGTATCTTCAAAATGGATACCTACTTCGTCCTCATCACTCAGGGCAACTGCAACGCCTCCCTGTGCATATTCTGTACTGCTTTCTGTTGGTATGTCCTTTGTAACAATAATCACTGTGCCATAGGGTGCAAGCTCAATCGCAGCCCTGAGACCAGCAACACCACCACCTATGATAAGAAAATCCACTATTTCTTTTTGCATCTCACAGCCCTCAGTCCTTAAGCCTTCTCGATCCTGATTTTCGCTGCTCCTTTTGCTTTCTTGAGAAGTGTTGCATCCCCGATAATCTTTCCAACAAGATTCACTTCACTGGCAGGCACAGGTTCAGTTCCTCTGCTCATTGGTGTAGGGCCAAAGAATATGGCGAGGGCATTACCTGGAGGCCAGTATCCGATATCACCGACTTTTACCTTTGTTGTTGCTGTATCATCGAGCGGCATCTTGACAGGAATCTCGAAATAAAACTCATCACCCCATTCATTGGGCATTGTCTCTACCGGGAGGGCATCTGCAATTGCCTGTGCAGTTTTCGTATCAAAAAGCTCAGCATCTAAAACTATGTTTTTTACGGTTATTTTTATTGGTGTCGGCATAATAAACTTCCTTAAAATTTATCTAAATTAAGCTATATAGCTATATTTTTAAATGTAGCCGCAACCTTTAGGTTGCGTGGATTAAGATTTTAAAGCGCAGGCTAAAGCCTGCGGCTACAAAGAAATTTAAAAGAATTGTTCAATTTATCGACTCATTGTATCATATACTGAGAAGTATGTGATATTCCATGTAACTTGCTAAAATTCTAATAAATCTATTATTATATTTTATAGTTCATTTCAGGAGGGAGCGATTTTATGAAAGAGGGAATCCATCCATCATACGTAGAGGCGAAGGTTACCTGTGCCTGTGGTGAGACATTCACAACACAGTCAACAAAGCAGAACATAAAGGTTGATATTTGCTCAAAATGCCATCCGTTCTTTACGGGTAAACAGAAGATAGTTGATGCAGAGGGAAGGGTAGAGAAGTTTAAGAGAAAATACGCGAAAAAGTAGATACGCTCAATAAACGAAAGTCGTTAGTCGTATGTCTCAAGACTAACGACTTTTTTTTAGTACTTTGGGGACAGTCCCGATTCTACGACTCCACTTCGTTTCGTCCGTAAATCTGGGACAGTCCCCTTATGACCCACGCCCCCCTTTAGAAAAGGGGGGATTCGGGGGGATTTGAAAGGTATTTTCAGATGAAAAATATAGGCGGACAGGCAGTTATAGAAGGCGTTATGATGAAGGCACCAAAGGGCTGGACAGTGGCAGTCAGGGGACCAAAGGGGGATATCCATGTGAAGAGGGAGAGAGTGAAAGAACTTCCGAGGATCCTAAAACTCCCCCTGATGCGCGGGGTAATAGCCCTCTGTCAGGCGCTCACTATCGGTATTAAAGCTATAGAGTTCTCAGCGAGCAAGACCTATGAAGAGGAAGAAAAGCCTCTGGGCCCTCTTGGTATAAGCCTCACCATCGGGTTTGCCTTAATCCTTAGTATAGCCCTCTTTATACTACTTCCATTATATGCAACTAAGCTCCTGGGGATTCTATTCACATCTGTTTCCAAAAGCTCATTTATCTTTAATCTTGTAGATGGGGTTATCAGGATACTTATTTTTCTGGCATATATCGTTGCAATTGGCATGTGGAAAGAGATGAGGCGGATATTCGAATACCATGGTGCAGAGCATAAGGTAATTCATGCATATGAGAACGGGATGGAACTCACTGTTCAAAATGTGAAGCACTACAGCCCTCTCCACCCCCGTTGTGGTACAAGCTTTCTCCTGATCGTTATGGTTATAAGTATATTTACTTTCTCGTTTATCCCACAGGAATGGGTATTTACATATAAATTTCTCTCAAGGATAATCCTCATCCCTGTTATTGCAGGACTTTCATTTGAGGTTTTGAAACTCTCATCAAAAATGAAAAACAACCCTTTTATCTCTATAATGATACAGCCAGGCCTTTTGCTGCAGAGGCTTACAACAAGAGAACCTGATGATTTACAGGTTGAAGTTGCCATCAGGGCAATCGAAGAGGTTCTCAGAATAGAGGAACAAAATGCTTGAAAAACTGAAATCAATACTAAGTAAATATGAAGAACTAAATACTCTTCTGATGGAACCAAAGGTGCTGTCGAACCCTGCTGAGCTTCAGAAATATTCAAAAGAGCAGTCAGATCTCCAGCCGCTTGCTGAGAAGATAAGAGAATACCTGAAGTTGCTTTCTGATATAGAAGAGACAGAGGAGCTTTTGGAGGGTGGAGATGGCGATTTGCGTGAGCTTGCTGAGGCAGAGCTGTATGAACTCAAAGATAAAAAGCCCAAAATAGAGGAAGCTCTCGAGATTATGCTTCTCCCAAAAGACCCAAGAGATGAGAAGAATGTCATCCTTGAGATAAGGGCAGGTACAGGAGGGGAAGAGGCTGCCCTTTTTGCCTCTAATCTGTTCAGGATGTATTCAAAATATGCCGAACATAAGAGATGGAAGGTGGATATGATAGAGCTGAATTCCACAGGGCTTGGTGGTGTCAAGGAAGTTATTGCATCCATACAGGGGAAAAGCGCATATAGCAGACTCAAATACGAGAGCGGTGTCCACAGGGTTCAACGCGTACCTGTTACAGAGGCATCAGGAAGGATTCATACATCTGCAGCGACAGTTGCAGTACTCCCTGAGGCAGCGGAGGTTGATATCAAGGTTGATGAAAAGGATTTGAGGATAGATACCTTCTGTGCTTCCGGACCAGGTGGTCAGGGGGTTAACACAACTTACTCTGCTGTAAGGATCGTGCATATACCAACAGGGCTTATTGTCCAGTGTCAGGATGAACGCTCTCAGATTAAGAATAAAGAGAAGGCAATGAAGGTCTTGCGTTCAAGGCTTTACGAGGCTGAAATGGAAAGGCAGGAGAAAGAGAGGGCTCACGAGAGGAAATCACAGGTGAAAACAGGCGACAGAAGTGAAAAGATAAGGACATATAACTTTCCCCAGAACCGTATTACAGACCACAGGATAGGTCTCACACTTCATAGACTCGAACAGGTGCTTGAAGGGGATCTCGATGAGATCATAGACGGTCTGGTTGCTCACTATCAGGCAGAGAGGCTGAAGGAACTGTAAAAGGTATTATGCCATTCAGAAGATTGGTTGATAGTGCAAATAATGCTATAGAAGGAATCCTCCACGCTGCGAGGACACAGAGGCATCTAAGGTATCATCTTTATTTTGCCGCATTTGTTTTAATATTGAGTTATGCTCTCGGCGTCGAGAGGACAGATTTTCTGATTATCTCCATTGCTGTAATCCTCGTCCTGCTTGCAGAAATGATTAATACAGCTATCGAATATGGAGTGGATTTGATCTCACCCGAGTATAGTGAAAAGGCAAGGATTGTGAAGGATGTGGCTGCCGGTGCAGTCTTAATCACTGCCGTTGGTGCAGTTGTACTTGGCTATATCATACTCTTCCCATATCTCAGCAGGGCATTTGAGAGAGGCATCTATATAGCAAAGCATTCAAAACATGAAGTTGCACTCATTTCGATTATCCTGATTTTAATCCTTGTGATAATGCTAAAGGCAGCGTTCGGGAAGGGGCATCCCTTGCGCGGAGGTATGCCGAGTGGTCATTCTGCCGTAGCCTTTTCAGTATGGGTTGCGGTTACTTATATCACAGAAAGTTTTTTCGCTTCGTTCCTCTGTCTTATCCTGTCTGTTGTCATTGCCCAGAGCAGGATTGCGGTTAAGGCACATACTCCTGTAGAAGTAATTACAGGGGCCATTTTAGGGTCAGGGCTTACGTTTTTGTTGTTTATAATTTTTTACTAGTACATTGTCAACTTAATTATTGATAGTTCTGGCTTTTCGTGGTACTATCTTCTGAAAAGGAGGTGTCCATGAGCCAAAAACAATTTCTGGTACAACTGAGCGAACAGGAACGTTTACGATTGCAAAA
>VGWY01000119.1 GCA_016873575.1 Nitrospira sp.
AGAGAATATATTGATCCTGTCAGGTTTCTATCGAACAGGTCATCAGGCAAAATGGGATATGCTATAGCGAAGGCTGCTCTGAGGAGAGGAGCAGAGGTAACTCTCATCAGCGGTCATTCATCCTTACATCAACCGAAAGGGGTTAAGTTCTTTTCTGTGGAAACTGCTGCAGAAATGCTCCATGTGATCAAAAGGGAACTTCACTCGTCAACTGTATTCATTATGTCTGCTGCAGTTTCTGATTTTATGCCTGAAGGAACAGACAGGGAAAAGATTGAAAAAACTAAAACCCTCCTGCTCAGGCTAACCAGGACACCTGATATTATTGCAGAGGTGGGGAAAAGAAAAGAGAGACCATTCCTTATTGGATTTGCAGCAGAATCAGGTCAAAAGATTGCAAGAGCGAGGAAGAAACGAAGAGAAAAAAATATGGATATGATTATCTTTAATGATATCACAGAAGCGGGATCAGGATTTGATGTTGATACAAACAGGGTTGTTATCATTGACAGGAAAAAGGAGAGAAAGCTCCCGCTCATGAGCAAGGATTCTGTTGCTGATGCAATATTAGACAGGTTGGTGGAACTCAGAGCTTGACATTTTCAATATATTTTTAAATTATAAACCACAGAGAACACAGAGATTTAAAAAATAAGTTCACAGAGCGACTTAATTTTCTCAGTGTTCTCCTTAATTTCTCTGTGACCTCTGTGGTTAGCCTTTGTAGTCATACAAATTTTGACATACTATGGCACTGGAAGACTTAGAAAGATTGAAAGAAAAGGTGGACAAAGACCCGAATTCAAAACTCTTTTTTCCACTGGCTGAAGAGTATAAGAAGGCAGAAATGCTCGATGAGGCTATAGATGTCCTTATGAAAGGCCTGAACAGTCAGCCTGATTATATGAGTGCACGGGTTTCACTTGGCAAGATATACCTTGAAAAAAGTATGGTCAATGAAGCAAGGGCAGAGTTTGAAAAAGTCATCCATTCGAAACCTGATAATCTCTTTGTACACAGGAAACTCGCCGAAATTTACAGAAATCTTGGTGAAATAGATAAGGCATTAGAAGAATTCAGGATGGTTTTAACATTGAATCCACTTGATGAAGATACAGCGCGAACTATTACAGAAATCGAGAAGGAATTGACAGTTCAATCCGGTATAACAGATACAACTTTTCCGATACTACAGGAGGAACAACCATCTGATGTTTCTCTTACAGCGGAAGTTTCTGATAAAGAAGAAGTGAAAGCTCAAGAGGAAGGGATAAAAGAAGGATTCAAAGAAATACAAGAAATAGAAAATTTAGAAGACACGGCAAGAGAAACAGAAAAACAACGAGAGGAAATGACATCCTCTTTTGAAGATCTGTTGAGAGAATCTAACCTGTATATTGCACAGGGGAAGTATACGGAAGCCATGGATATATATATGAAACTCCTTTCGATTGAACCAGGCAATGTTTCAGTCCTTCAGCGAACTGAAGAATTGAAAGCCCTCACGAAACTCATTGGTAAGGATAAAGAGGAGTTAATAGCAAGGTTGACTAATTTTCTCAATGGAATTCGGAAAAGACGTAATGAGGTTTTGAAGAATCTTTAAAAAAATAATACAATTAACCACAGAGAGCACAGAGAAAGAATAATTTTTTTTAAAAAAATCAGTCATTATCTCTGTGAACTCTGTGGCTATATTCTTTATGAGGGGGTCAAACAAAATGAAGGTTTTAATTATTCATGGTCCTAATCTAAACCTCCTTGGGAAAAGGGAAAAGGATATTTACGGTGCCAAGACACTTAAAGATATAAACAAGGATATTTCTTCTCTCGCCTCAGATATTGGCTTAGATGTGAAAGCGGTTCAGCTTAATAGCGAAGGAGAGATAATAGATGTTATTCAAAAGGGAGACTATGATGCATTGATTATCAATCCTGCAGCATATACCCATACGAGCATAGCAATAAGGGATGCAATCCTAGCAGTAGGGAAACCTTGTATAGAGGTGCATCTCTCAAATATTTACAAAAGAGAAAAATTCAGAAAAAAGTCTTTCATAGCTGATATTGCTGTTGGACAGATAAGCGGCTTCGGTCCCGAGAGCTATCTCCTCGCCTTGAGGGCTGTAAAGAGTATAGTTACAAAACAATGAACCATCATTCAATAATTTGTCATTCCCGCCCCTGCTTTCGCAGGGGTAAACTTGCCTTGTGAAAACGGGAGGCGGGAATCCAGAGAAAACAAGGAATCTGGATTCCGCATCAAGTGCGGAATGACAGACCTATTCTATCAGTCACGACTGGCTAACTTAAAAGAATCCCTCAAGAAAAGAAAGATTGATGCTTTCCTTGTAACCGATATTCATAATGTCCGGTATCTCACTGGATTTACAGGTTCATCAGGCATTCTCTTCATCACAAAGGAGAAAAATATCTTCATAACTGATTTTCGATATAAGGAACAGGCAGGAAAAGAGACAAAGGATTGGGATATTGTTATAGGGAAAGGAGGAATGCTTAAAAGCATAAAGGCACTCTATAAAAAAAGTTTGATTAAAAAACTTGGCTTTGAGTCTTCTATCTCCTATGAATTCTTTAGAAGGTTATCTCATAGAGATATACATTTAAAGGCTTTCAAAGGTCTCATAGAAAAACTGAGGGCAGTAAAAGATGTTACCGAGATACAATCAATCAGGGAAGCAGTAAGGCGTGCAGAGTCTGCCTTTCTTGATGTCAAGCCATGCATCAGACAAGGGATTCGTGAGAGGGCTATTGCACGGAGACTCGAAGAGAGTTTAAAGAAAAATGGTTGCAGACATATTCCATTCGATATCATTGTTGCTTCTGGTCCGAATGCAGCCATGCCTCATGCAAAACCAACAGACAAGAAATTACAAGGTGGGGACCTCGTCATTATAGACTGGTGTGGAGAGGCTGATGGCTATTTTTCGGATATGACGAGGACGTTGCTCATTGGTAAAGGTGATAATTTCAGCAAGCAAAAGGAGATTTACCAACTGGTCTTAGAGGCAAACAGGAAGGCTATCTCTCACGTTTCCATAGGGACAACATCTGAAGAGATAGATAGATCTACCAGAGACGTAATAAAGAAAGCAGGTTATGGTAAATATTTCGGACACGGAACCGGCCATGGAGTTGGCCTTCAAGTCCACGAATCCCCACATATAACATGGAATAGGAAAGATATTATTCAAGAGAATATGGTCTTTACAATAGAGCCAGGTATTTATATACCGGGTCTTGGTGGAGTAAGGATCGAAGATATGGTAGTTGCTGGTAAAAGAAAAGCTGAGGTTTTGACAACCCTTCCAAAGAAACTGGAAATCCTTTAAATCATCTAAGATTCAATAAAAACCCTTTTTACCCACGCTTTAACTTTTGTCTAAGATGCGGATATAACCGCTATTTCTTTGACCTTTCAGCAAATCATTAAAAATTGGGACAGAATTTTTCATTATTTCTCTTCTCCTTTCCGGCCACTATCCACCCCATCACTGCCTCACCTCAGCATATGATAAGCTTGTATTTCCTGTTCCAAGAAGTAAAATTATGAGTAAAAAATATATGCCTTTTTATAATTCTCATTATTCCAACACCGCCTTTTTGATATCTTGATTTTATGGGATGTGTCATTCACTATAATGCTATTTTCTGTCATCACATTTCTTTATTGAGAAATTTTAACCATTTTGTCCCGCAAGTGTTGTGGCACATTATCTAAAAGCATTATTCCAAATTGATAGAAGTCGTTTTGATTGATCTGCTGAGATGGGTTTAAGGCAACATCAAGTACCCTGGTATCAAGTGTCCACATAGCTCCTGTTGCTGGGTCTACGATAATCCAACCAAGTAGACCTCCAAAGAAGAGATTACCGGCTATATACCAGCCATTTACTCTTGTATTTACCGTCCAGGTCTGCTCGGTATAGCCTTCTTTACCAATTTTAACCTGGTATTTTTTGCCTCGGAAAAAGCCTTTCCTTTTCTGTAAGGAGACTATAGTAGGTGTCTTGCCCTCAAAAATTTTGGTTCCATCCTCATCAAGTATGATAACGGTTGCCTGCTCAGGAGTACTTCGGATGTCTAAGTTTTCTGGTCTACTCCTTCCAACAATTGTGGCACAGCTTATAAATATGGTCAGTGATACCAAGCTTATAAGTGCTTTCCATAGGTAACTTGAATCTTTTTTCACATTTGTCTCCTCCCCTCATAATTAGTGATGACACATCCCAGGATAACATTTGATTCATTTAAGTTGAAACCTAAAAAACCATAAAAAAACTTACCATAAAGCTAAGAGGTTTCACATTCTCATAGCTATATTTTGTTGAAGTCTTATATTTCTTCAGTTCTATTTCAGATGTATCGTAAGAAGCTTCAAATCCAAAACCTACATACTTTGTTCTCAAAAACTCTATACCTAAAGCTCCAAATAATCCAGCTTTGGAACTTTCGACAAAATCTCCACTTGCCAAGTTATAACTTACTCCGCCACGGATATATGGTGAGACATCGGCCTTTGGAAAAGGGGTGAATCGCACATTCATATTGACAGGCAAGTTGAAGAAATCATAATCGGTATTTGTTGAAATAATCATCATTGGTCCCATATCTGCTCCAAATCCAAGACCACTTTCGAATTCAACATATGGATGGAATGAAATACCAATAGGCCAAGCATATTGTGTATCTACCATATAACCTTTTTCTTCCAGATTATTCTCATGAAGATCAACAACATCATGGAAACCACTTGCATAGGTAAAACCAAGTGGAAATCGCCAGTTAGCAGCATTAGCATAACTACTAAAGCTGAGCAATAGTACGCACCCTAAAATACAATAAATCAATCCTTTCTTCACTGTCCCATCCTCCTTCTATATGAAATTATTTGTAAAGCAAACAATAAAGCTTGTTTCGATTTATGAGATGAATGAGTTGTGGAAAATTCATCTTCATTATTTTCCCTGATATTGACTCCCTCGTCTTGCCTTGCTTCTTTAACAAAAAAGGCGTTTCCTGAATGAACAGGAAACGCCTTCAGCTATTTAATTACTGACGTACTTGTAAAGTGTTAAAGATGAGTGAGCAAGTGAGTGAGTGAGTGCAAATTTCGAGCCGAGAAATCTTGTTCGTGGTTCAGAAAATTAGAAACCATTTTCCCTTCCCATACTTCCCCCTTAAAGACAAAGTAACTTTACATCTTAACTCCCTCAAAATGTCAATTTAATTTTTCTTATGAATTGATAATGATAATTTATAGAAGCTCTTATAAAAGTCTTTGTTTGTCATTGACCCGAAAATAGGCCGTCATTCCCGACTTGATCGGGAATCTATCAAAAACGACTATAAATAAAAGACTTCTGGATTCCTGCTTCAGCAGGAATGACAAGAAATGCGTAACTCGTGTAAAAAATTAATTGGATGTTCTTTCAGGAAGTACGATTGAAATAATGGCATGATTCTGTTATATTAGTCTTAATTCTGGTCAACCAAAAAGGAGGTTTATTTGCAATGAAAACATTGTCAATATCTGAGGCAAAGATGAAACTGAGCAGTCTTGTGGATTCAGTCTATACAACCGATGAGGAGGTGGTTATCACCAAGAACGGCTCTCCTGCTGCTGTATTGGTCAGCCCTGATGAGTTTGAAGGCTGGAAGGAGACAGTCGCCATACGCTCTGATGCAGCCTTTATGGATGAGATAAAAAAGGGTGTGGACGCTCTAAAGAAAGGCAAAGCAAAACTATACACACTTGAGGAACTCTTCGGGTAGATGAACAAATCCAGTCGCAGGCTGAAAATGTCTGATGAGACTGCGCAATTAATCCGCTCTCTGCACCCTCACCTGAAACGAAAGGTTAAAGCTGCATTTCAGACTTTATTAAATGACCCTCAGTCAGGCAAGACCTTGAAGGATGAACTTGAGGGGCTGCGAAGCTTTAGAGTCGGGAGATTCAGGATAGTTTATAAAACAGCAACTGGGAAAGAGATTATTGAAGTTATAGCCATTGGACCTCGAAAGACGATATACGAAGAAACCTTGAGACTTTTGAAAAAAGAAAGATGATGCACTCAGTTCTTGCAAGTTTCAGTTCTGCAATGCCTCTGATTCTACTTTTTTGAAGGAAGACATGGCTGGATGGCAAGATATGTAAAGGTAGAGCTAATAGAAGCATAGTCACATCGTCTTATTTGAAATCTTTTAATAGTCCTTTAGACTTTTTCCATTAAGAGCCTATCATGCACCATCTTTGTAACAGTCCTGAAATCTATTTTCCCGCTCCCCATCTTTGGAAGTTCTTCTATGACGATAAACTGTTTTGGAAGGGCAATATTGGGAATTTCCTCAGACATCTGTTTCAATATCATTTTTTCATCTATTTGTTGTGTCACTGCTGCAACGATTTTTGATCCCTTCAATACATCTGGAACTTCTACCACACAACACGAAACATCCGCAGGAAGGACTTTTTCCAGCACCTCTTCAACCTTCACTAGGGAGACCATTTCCCCACCGATCTTTACGAATCTCTTCAGCCTGCCGGAATGCCACAGGAACCCGTCTTTGTCCATATATCCCATATCACCTGTATCATACCAGCCCTGACGGATGTGCATTGCTGTCTCCTCGGGTTCATCGAGATACCCCTTCATGACAAGGTCTCCCTTGACGAGGATCCTCCCGACTTCTCCTGCAGCACAATCTGCTCCGGTTTCGTAATTCTCGATGCGAACCTGTACGCCGGCAAACGCCTTGCCGATACTGCCCAGCCTGATATGCTCAAAGGTGTTTGCAGAGATGACCGGAGATGTCTCTGTTGTCCCGTATCCCTCAATTAACGTGATGCCATGTTTTTCAAGGTATTCCCTGTGGAGTGGTTCAGGACATTTGTCTGCACCGCTGACGGTAAGACGCAGACTCTTGAAATCCCCCGGTTCTGACTTGTGGAGATACCCCCGGAGGAAACTCGGAGTGGCAGCCATGACTGCCGGTTTTTCCTCACGGATAATCGTACAGATCGTTTTGTAATCAAGAGGATTTGCATAAGTAATTATGGTCATGCCAAAGTACAGGGGCGTCCAGAGGTTAATATTGTATCCAAATACATGAAAATACGGCAGGATTGCGAGCATACGGTCGTGTTCATACAGTGGTATCGCCTTGCTGAAGCTCTCGATGTTCGATGATATATTCCGGTGGGTCAATTGTACTGCCTTTGGGTCCCGTTCACTCCCGCTTGTAAAGAGGATGACGATGTTATCATCTTCATGGCCGCCGTGAATCATTCTCATGATCCATGAAGCCGGCAGTTTTGCCTTCAGTGCAGCCCTTAGTTTATCGCTCTTCGTAATTCCCTTCATGATATCTTCAATGAAAACCATCCCATCTACAACAGGACAGTTGATCTTTTCAAGAAGTGCTCTTGAGGTAATGATTGTTTTAAAATTGCATTTCTTTTGGGCATACCTTGCATTGTTTGCTGCTCCTGTTGAGTAGTTAATCATAACTGGCGTTCTCCCGCTCATTAAAGCACCGAGGATAGATAGGGCACATCCTACAGAGGTAGGGATCATGATTCCCAAATATTCTTCCTTGTATTGCTTGAATTTACCTGCAAGGATGAGGGAGGCAATCAGTGCCCGGGAATAAGTGACCCTCCTGTTTGTGGCCCGGTCAATGAAGGCGAGCTTATGCCCGTATTTCTTTGCACTTCTTACAAAATGCTGATGGAGAAGCATGTTGAGCCTTTCAGTAAAATATTAAAACTTCAACAAATTATGACCATAAGTAAAACCACACCATCCTGATGCTTTCTGTCATTGCGGCTTGTCCGCAATCCTTCTGGCTTGTCCAGAATCGTTAAGAAAGATTCCCGACAAGCGGGAATGACATACAACATGACCTTACTTATGAACTCCTTAGTAACCCACCTCATTACATTTTTGTAGCCGCAAACTTTGTCCCGAAAATACCCCCTCACCCCTGCCCTGGTTTATTTTTGTCAAGTACTTTTTTCATCATGCTTAATAAGCTTTTATGTTTTGCACC
>VGWY01000120.1 GCA_016873575.1 Nitrospira sp.
AATCAGTTGGTACAAAGAAGAGTGAAGATTACCCCTCCCCCAACCCCCTCCCTCGAGGGGAGGGGGCGAGGGGGAGGGTGAAAAAGTATTTTCACGTGAAAGAAAGTAAAAAATAAATCCTGCGTAAAAAAGCAGCACTATTATCGGCGGAAATGCTGGTATTTTTATAGCGGCAAGCGGGACATTTGAAAATAGCCTCACTAACCAAATACTTACATCTGAAATTACTGATACGATTGGAGTAAATACAAAATGACCCGTAATCAAAAATAAAAAGGATGAGACAACTGATAGAGGGATAAGGATAAAACCTATGAGTGGAGCTATTAATAAATTTGTTAGCGGTGAGATTATCGAGAAATAGTGGAAATGATATGCAACAAGTGGTGCTGTGCCAATTGATGCTGAGAGGGTCATCAACAAAGCATTCTTAAGATATCTCAAAAATGGCTTATCGTCTTCTTTATCAGTTTTATCATTATCCTTATCCTTGCCCTCGATTGAAAAACCAATAAACAATACCGCAAGGAATGAGAGCTGGGATGAGAGATCAAAGAGAACATTCGGGTTCCATAGAGTTAAAACAAATGCAGCAAAGAGAAGAGAATTTAGCCAGAAGCCCTTTCTTCCGATAACAAGTCCGATCAGAAAAAGGCCGATCATAATGAATGACCTTACCGCAGGGATGCTTCCTCCAGAGAGACAGAGATATGCAAGCATAAAGGGAAGACAGAGTATGGCAGCAGCCTGTGATGGTGTGCAAAAGATGGTTATCCGCTGGAGTACTTTATAAGGGATGGCCTTTATCAAAAACGTGAATACTCCAAATAAGAACACAGAGAAAAGGCCGAAGTGAGTCCCTGAAATACTGAGGATATGTGCAAGGCCTACTGCATTAAATGCATCCCTCAATTTTTCATCCATAGAAGCCCTCTGACCAGTTGTGATAGATGCAAGAAAGGCTCCGGAATCTTTTTTGAAATGTTCCCCAATGTACCTGTTGAGTTTATATCTGTACTCCTGAATCGTTGAATAAAGGGATATTCTTTTCCCCCCTGAATCAATGATTTCGATCAGATTAGCATAGAGACCGTCATTGACCCATGTCCCCGGGTTCAACCTCGATCTATCTTTTAAGAATTGAATCCTCATATCACATGCTGTTCCTATCGTAAACTCTCTCTCTGAAAGGATGAAAATATCTTGATTGACAAGTTCATTCAGCTTTTCTCCTGTTTTTCCATCTCCAGCAGATTCTATGTGGAATTCCTGTTTGAAAATACCACGTTCGGTATCCATTGGATACGATTTAACGACGCCTCTTACCAATGCTTCTTTGCCCCATATTTGAGACATATCCTTTCCTGTCTCATATCTAAAAAATGCAAAGGCTATTCCTACAAGAACGATAAGGATAGTGATAAATCTTCTCTGAACAGACAGATATACAGATGACAGTAAAATGATTAATGTGGTAGAAAACAGGAAATATTGAAATGAATAGAAAAGGACTACACCTGAAAGAAATGAGATAAAGGAGAGAAAGGGGTCAGGTCTTGACATTTGACATAAGCTTACATGAACACTTTCATGGCTTTGCCGAACCCTTTATGTCAAATGTCAAGACCTGACCCCACACTTTTCTCGGATAACCTCCGAAATATCTTCACCGAGTTTCTTTATGAGATCATAGTCTTCACCCTCAATCATTACCCTGATCTTCGGTTCTGTTCCTGAAGGTCTAACAAGGATCCTCCCTTTTCCATAAAGTCTCTCTTCTGCTGTCTTTATAGCCTCTTCTATCTCAGGAATTGTCTTCATGTCATGCCTTTGTTCAACCTCAACATTCATCAAAATCTGTGGATAGAGTTTTATCTCGGATGCAAGTTTTGATAAAGCAGAATCCCTTTTTTTCATGAGACGCAGGATCTGGACAGCGGTGATAGGTCCGTCGCCTGTTGTATTGTGATCCATAAAAACAATGTGTCCAGACTGTTCCCCTCCAAGGTTATACCCACCCTCTACCATCTTTTCTACAACAAATTTGTCCCCTACCCTTGTTCTGATGAGTTTAATCCCCTGCTTTTCAAGATACTTCTCAAGGCCAAGATTACTCATTACTGTTGTGACAACGGTATCCCTCTTGAGCAATCCCTCTTTTTTCATTTCAACTGCCCACATGCCCATAATCTGATCCCCATCCACCATTCTACCTTTTTCATCGCAGAGGATTACCCTGTCAGCATCACCGTCATGTGCAATGCCAACATCTGCATCATGGTGTTTCACTGCCTTCTGCAATCCTTCAACATGCAATGAACCACAGTCAACATTTATATTCTTCCCATCAGGCCTGTCATTGATTGAGACGACCTCTGCACCTAATTCACGCAATAACCACGGTGTTGTCTTATATGCAGCACCATTTGCAGAGTCAATGACGATCTTTATCCCTTCAAAGGTCATACCCTTTGGGAGTGTAGATTTGATATATTCGATATAACGGCCTGTTGCATCATCCAGTCGGTGCGCCTTCCCTATCCCTGACCCTTTTGGCCTGATCCGCGATAATCCATCCTCAAGGACAAGTTCCTCAATCCTTTTTTCGAGTTCATCAGGCAGTTTAAACCCCTCGGAAGAGAAAAACTTGATACCATTATCATCAAAAGGGTTGTGTGATGCTGATATGACGATCCCTGCATCTAACCGTAATGTCCTTGTGAGAAAGGCAATCCCTGGCGTAGGCAATGGACCGACCAATGTAACATTCATGCCCATTGAGCATATCCCTGAGGTAAGTGCACTTTCTATCATATAACCCGATAACCTTGTGTCTTTGCCTATCAGGATCATATGCCTCCCGCTCCCGTGTTGCTTACTGAGAACCTGTGCAGCAGCCATCCCTATTTTTAAAACAGTTTCAGGCGTCATAGGATGTCTGTTCACCGTGCCCCGTATACCATCCGTTCCGAAGAGTTTCATTTCCTCCTCCCTGTAATCACAACTGTAACCTTTATATTATTTGTCTTTGTCCTTATGTTCATACCGGATGTATCAAGCCTGAAATCCTGTGCAAAGGTCTCTTGAATATCTGTGACGTCAATAGGTTCTGTCGTCAGGATATTCACCTTCCTTACCTCGGTCATGATACCCTCAATCACGACAACTGCAGGATTCGTTTCAATAGATTTTATAGAAAAACCCTTTCGCGGGGTTCCCACAATAAAAGGCATTACCTTTACCGTCTTTGTTGCTGTAGCATCTGTTATTACCTTAATTGAAGAAGGGGTTACATTTTTCACAGAAGCTGCTTGTGGCAGTTTTATCGTTTCCCTGTTTATGGAGTAAGTTCCCTCACCTCTTTTCGCCTTGCTGAGGTCAATATAGACCCTTACCCCTGAGGGCTTTATATTCTTGATAAGCCTCTCCTGCCCCTGTAAATTAAGACTCACCACCTTTGCACTACTTTGAACTATCTCAAGTCCTTGGGGTATATTCTTGAACTCCAGTGGCACATCCAGAGAAATCTCTGATTGCCCACGAGAAGTTACATAAAACCATAATACGATTGATAGTAAAATAGCTGCTATCTTGAGACCAAGGTTCTTGGTGAAGAGTTTTTTCATTTCTTTACCTTCTTTGTTGTAAATAAATCGGTAAGGACATTCCTGAGGGTTCCCATATCAAAGGGTGTTTCAAGCTTTCCGTCCATCCCCATTGATATTGACCCTGTCTCCTCTGATACGATGATCGCTACAGCATCTGTCTCTTCCGTCAAACCAAGACCGGCACGATGTCTTGTGCCTAATGACCTGCTAATATCAGAACTGAGCGTTATCGGTAAAAAACACCCGGCAGCAATAATCCTGTTCCCCTTTATCACGACTGCACCATCATGTATGGGTGAGGTTGGGTGAAATATGCTCATCAACAGTTCTTTCGAAACCTTCGCATCGAGGGGCGTACCGACTTCGACAAAATCCTTGAGGCTTGTATCTCGCTCTATCACAATAAGCGCACCTATCTTCCTGTTGGCAAGTGAAACAGTTGCACGGATAATTTCTTCAAGGGATTTGAGTTCCTCAGCAGATGTAAATGTCTGAAAAAACTGCGTCTCTCCCATCTGGGCAAGTGCCCTTCGTATCTCAGGCTGGAAGAGGATGATAATTGCAATAACGATCTGTGCCCAGAAACTCTGTATCACCCAGTCAACGGTATACAGTTCAAGATACCCTGACAGGAGGGAAGCAAAGAGCAGGACACCAAGACCAATAAGCATCTGTACTGCCTTTGTGCCTTTTATAATAAGCAAAAGACGGTAGAATATCAGTGACATCAAAATGATATCTACGAGATCCTGCCATCTTAATTGCCTTAATAATTCCATATTGGAAAAGAAGATTTTTTAAAATATTTTATATCTTAACACGTACGACGTGATTTGACAAAAAAACGTTTATACGGTATTTTAAGAGGACAAATATCGCGGGGTGGAGCAGCCTGGTAGCTCGTCGGGCTCATAACCCGAAGGTCAGTGGTTCAAATCCACTCCCCGCCACCAGGAAAATAGTTTATTTTCAATATATGAGAGGCTATCAGGAAACTTAGTACTGATAGCCACAATTGTTTTGATCTGATTTAATAGTGCCCTTCTTTTAAGTTTAGACCTTTTTCCTGAGACGGCGTAGAGGGCCAGAGCAAAATGGACAAAAATGATGTTCTGCAGGTATGCTTATTTTTTCGTTTCAAACATAAGCAGGTAGGGAACTGCAGGGCGGCCGTCCGTATCTTTAAAATTTTTGAACTTCTGAGTATTCAGCCAGATGATATAGGTCTTCCCTGGTTCGAGTTTTACATCAACCACACAGGTTTTTTTATCATTTAAATATCGTGGATTGTTCATAAGCTTTGGAAAGTTCTCAGGCGATATTTGAACCCATGACCAGCTCTTATCCATCATCTCCTTACTGAATGTAACCCTGATCTCTGAAATCGAGGGATCAACATTGGTTGCTCCTGATTCAGGACAGGTTTTTATAACAACAGGTGATGTTTCTTCTCTACTTATCTGGGCTGATTGACCAAGAGGTACAAACATGGCCAACATGATAACAATCAAAACCATAACACCATGCAGTTTCATATTCATATTGTAATTGAAAATTGTCCGGATTACATAAATTTGACAAAGTAAACCATTTTATCTGAATATAAAAATAGTGAGCGATAGAGAGGATATATATGCATTGGTATGCTATCTATACAAAGCCTAAAAATGAAGATCCTGTCGCCTCTCGCCTTCAGGATAGAGGGATTGCTGTTTTAAACCCAAAACTCAAATCAAAAAAATATAAACGGAATAAACTCATTGAGGTCATCGAACCTCTTTTCCCCTGTTATCTTTTTGCAAACTTCGATAAAGATAAATATGCCCATCTCATTACGTATACAAGAGGGGTGAGATATATTGTTGGGAAAGATAAACCCATTGTTGTACAGGACGAGATTATTCAAACAATCAGAGAAAATATGGAGGATGGGAATATCATAATCATACCACCTCAGCAATTCGAAAAAGGTGACAGGGTTCTTATAAAGAATGGGCATTTTAAAGACTTCCATGGAATTTTTGAAAGAGAGACAAAAGGCCACGAGCGGGTTTTGATTCTTCTCGAAGCACTTCACTACAGAGTTGAGATTGATAGCTATTTCCTGTCAAAAACATAAACGATCTGCAGTTTCTATGGATTAAGACCATATTCTCCTCTTTTTGATATAATATGGGCTAAAAATCATGAGGTGAAAGGTTTGCGGATATTTCTTATTCTTCTTTTCAGTCTATGTCTCGTTGTCCCGAGTGCTTCTGCTTCTTCATATGTAGATGTTACTGATGATGTTTACAACCTTCTGCTGCGTCTGGAAGCAGAGGGAGTTATAACGAGTGGTCTTCTTACGACAAAACCAATCAGTTATAAGGAAATAACAAGACTGATACTCGAGGCAGAAAGAAATTCTGAAGAGGGTAACATCCTTGTTCGAAGCCTTATTCAATCTCTAAAAGAAAGATTGAAAGCAGAACCAACTGATATGAATAGAGAAATTACATTCATCAAACCTCTTGATTTACCTTATGCCCGATACGTCTATGCTGATTCAGGTCTTCAGTCATTATACTACAACATGGATGGAGATCATTATGAAAAAGGCTCAAATCTAAGAGCTGGCTTCTCTTCAAGGGCAGAACTAAGATGGCTTTCACTGCATATCAATCCCGAATTCAGATATTCAGAAGATGGTAAAGATTTCATAGTTAGAAGGGCATATGGTGTCCTCAATTTCTCGCGATTAGCACTTACCGTCGGTAAGGATTCACAATGGTGGGGGCCGGGGTATCATGGATCGATACTCCTTTCAAATAATGCTGAACCGCTAACAATGTTGAGACTCACAAATCCCCATCCGGTTCTTCTCCCATGGATATTCAAATACCTCGGACCTTTTAGATTTACTGTCTTTGCTACAAGGCTTGAAAAGGAAAGGGTGGTGTCAGAGGCATATTTATGGGGTATGCGTCTTAATTTCAAGCCTATACCCTATCTTGAGTTAGGACTTCAAAGGACTGCTCTTTTGGGAGGAAAAGGCAGATCAGAAAGCATGAATACTTGGTGGAAGAGTTTTACAGGCAGTGGTGAAAATGAAAAAGGGAGCGGGTCAGGTGACCAGAGGGCAGGATTTGATATAAAATTAACCCTTCCAATGAAATGGCAGCCGTTGCAATTATATGCCGAGGCTGTTGGCGAAGATGAGTCTGCAGGATGGCCATACAAGTGGGCATACCTTGCAGGCATATATTTACCGAGGGTACTCAACTTTGAGAGGATTGATTTGCGTGCTGAATATGCAACGACACACGTGAGTGGTTCTCCTAATGTCTGGTATAATCATAATGTTTATAAATCAGGATATACTTATAAAGGTAGGATTATAGGACACCATATGGGCACTGATTCAAAGGATATCTTTACGGAGCTTTCTTATTATATCCATGAGAAAGGTGGAAAGCTATCCGTCTCCTATGACAGGGAAGAACATAACCTTTCAGGGAAAATAAAAGAGAAGAAGGATGAGGCGACTCTGGAGGTGAATATAGGATTGGCAAAAAATATAGAGGCAAAGACTTCGTATAGCTACGGTAGGATTAAAAATATGGGAAATATTTCTGCTGAAGATAAAGGAATAAATACAATAATGGGTTTGATAAGTTACAATTTTTAGGTTTGCCTTAGAATATAAAGGAGAAAAATATTGGAAGAAAGAGAAATAAAACAGGAAGACGAGATTAACATCCTTGACTATCTCATCGTCCTTGCAAAGCGAAAAAAGCTTATTATCAAGATTACATTAGGTGTTGCCACTATAACTGCCATTATAAGTCTTATCATGACTCCGATATATAAAGGAGAAACGAAGATACTTCCTCCTCAGCAGGGTAGTTCGAGTATGGCAATGCAGATGATCAGCCAGGTTGCAGGTGGCGCAGCGGGGTTAGCTGGTAGCGCCCTCGGGATTAAGACTCCTGACGAGATGTATGTTGATATGCTGAAAAGCCGAAGTGTTCTTGACCGCATTATTGACAGATTTAAGCTCATGGAATTATACGATGAAGAGTATCGAGTTGATGCAAGGAAGGCACTTGAAGATGTATTAGAGGTTCAAGCTGATAAAAAAAGCGGCATCATAACCCTCAGCGTGGAAGACAAGGACCCTAAAAGGGCTGCTGATATGGCAAATGCATTTGTTGAGGAGTTAAAGAACCTCACGAAAGGTCTTGCAGTTACAGAGGCATCACAGAGGAGATTGTTCTATGAAGAACAACTTAAGGATGTAAAAGAGTCATTAGTAAAGGCTGAGGAGGGGATGAAAGGGTTCCAGGAAAAGACAGGGGCATTACAGATAGACGAACAGGCAAAGGCAGCTATTGAGGGCATTGCGAATCTGAGGGCACAGATTGCGGCAAAAGAGGTAGAGCTTAAGGTGATGAAGACATA
>VGWY01000121.1 GCA_016873575.1 Nitrospira sp.
GGATAATGGACATCTTCTCAGGATGAGTTCTATAATTTAACACAGAAAAAAGGTGGGGAATAAACCTGAAACTGTGTGGGGAATAAAATTGAAACTCGAGAAAAATATCTCTTTGCCCGCAAAAGTGGCAGCTATCCCGCCCATAGACATAATTCACTCCTTTCTAACCAATGCAGTAGTAAAAAGGTCAATTCTATTGTTTAGTATTTTTTGTGCCCAAAATTTCACTTCAATTTGTTTATACAATGACTACAGTTCCCGTATCCTTGAAATTCATACTACTCGCGCCTACTATAGATTAGTGCTTATGCTTACAACTCTACATTTTTTGACATTTTCTGTCAATAAAGGCTACAGGAAGATATTGAGCGGGTGCCTTCCACCTACTACTATTCACTTTTAGGAAAACTCAAATATTGAAGATTACTAATTGAAGGATATTATATCTGTTTGAGGACAATGTCTTTATATAGGGCACTCTCATAATTGCAATTTCTAAAACCAATAGTGCCACCCATGAAACATTTCAAAGGGGGTTCATTAAAATAATTGTGATAGATTTCCTTACCTAAATCATTCATATCGTAAATCTTAATTTCTACAACGTTATTTACACGGGCTTTATCTAAAGGTATATCTCCACCTTCGTTATCTTTAAGTTTTTGTACATGCTTTTCAATTGAATCATCCCATATGGATTTCACTGTTTTTTCAGACTTCTTAACTTCAGTTCTTATAAAATACCAACCATCTTTAGCTTTGAGGGAAAGATTATTTATTGATTTCAGTGGCGCCTCAGGTTTAATTTTTTCCGTTTGATCCTTCGGACGTAACCACCTAAGTGATGTTTTTGATTTGTCGTAACCTATAATAAAATGAGGACGTAACACCCTCTTACATGGAATGTATTGAAACATATAGCCCTCTGCAATACTTTCATTGATGCTTGTATTTACACACCATGCAAAGACATCATTGATTACCTTAGCCTTAAATTCAAGAGCATATTTATCAGGTAAATCCATATTCAATTTATAGGTATAGGGGATGTCCATAAACTGCAATTGCAATGCGTTGTCATCTATAAATGCGGCTGTAGGAATATAAGGTCTGCGTTCATTGTTAAGCCAATCTTTCCCCAGATTTTTATCGACTAATTTTACTTTCTTGATGACCTTTTCATGAGAAAAAACATAATAAAAAAACAAAAGGCTTAAGATGAGCAGAATAATATATTTATTCGTAATTGTAGGAATTATTTTTTCATAATGTCGGGCGAGAGTAAATGAAATAGCAGCTGTCACAAATATGGTAGATAATGTATTGTTAAGAACTGAAGAATAAATCAAACGAGAAATTTCAAAGTTTATTTGTTTAACTTTTCTCATGTATATGTAAAGAAAGTAATGCCGTACTCTGACACTTTGATGTTTGCCATATATTATATCACCTATTAATTACCATCCATAATCTACTACAATCTACTACATTATATCAGAAAAAATTTCGAGGAGTTCAGGAAGGACAAAATACTGCAAAGTCCACATATAATAGTCTGCAGCTCAAATATTGCTGTATTGTGTCGGTTATCAGTTTCAATTCTGACAGCTACCTTGACAGCTACAGGATAATCCTTTGGCTTTTTGGAACGATTCACGCCCTTCTTTAAATGACAGACCAGCAATAAAAATTGCACCAAGAGAGTCAAGCCCTCCAATTCCTGTCAATTCATATCCTCCACTTGATAAAAGAAGAACTATTGAAAGATACAAACAGGCTTTCGTGCAATTGGCATCTGCAAAAATTGCCTGAGAATCAAGCTGTTTCCCCACTTTGATTTTGTAATGTATCAAAAACCACATGGTAACAATTGATATCAAAGATATGACTATTCCCCAAAAGGTGGTTTCAGGTTTATGCCCCTGATAAATATTTATCAGAGCTGTTGCTATAAGACCTATTGAGAGAATATAGAAAGCTGTTCCTGTTATTTTAAGTGCTTGTCTTTCAAAATGGTCGGGGTTAGCATCATAATTTCTTCTAATTCTTTTAATCATGTGCCAGATACCAACACCTGAGATAACTTCGACAAATGAATCCAAGCCAAACCCAAAGAGAGCCAGAGTTTCATCTTCTATACCGAAGTATATAGATACTAACCCTTCAAGGATATTGTAGAAAATAGTGATAACAGCAAGAACATATGCCCACCGATAGAGAGATTCCTTTTCTTTGTTTATACCTATGGAAAGAACTTGCATAATAATATTGTAACAAACCGTCTATACTGATTGCTGGTCGTTATTCCATATATTCATTATATTCATTTCGGGTGGGAATCTAGCATTGCTATGGAAAAGTTTAAATTATTGACTTCAGGAAGTTATTGAGCGGGTGACTTCCACCTCCGAATAAAACAAAGTCAGCAGTGTGAAAAAAATGATGATTATGGAGAGAAAGTTGTTTAGAAAAAAATGAAAGAGACAGAGAATCCTTTGGTGAAAAGGTTACTCTGCCTCTCTTATGACAATTGTTAATTGTTAAATCTTAAATCTTTTTCTCAGAAGCCCGACTCCCACAAGCCCTGCACCAACGAGGAGGAAGGTTGAGGGTTCGGGGATGGGAGTTCCAAAAGATACATTAAATTTAGCTAATCCTGGCTGATGATCTGTAGGCAAACCTTGAAAATTTATTGCAATAGAGTTTTCAGTAAAGCTTATCCTTGACATATCCAACCCCGCATAATTAGATAAAGCGTCTATTGTCACACCTGTAATGGCATCAATAGTATTATTCATGTCGGTAAACATTAAACCGTTGAATGATGCTGGAGTCTACCCACCTGGCCCAGTTTGAATTAATGATATGCTGGTATCGTCCACATCAACATTCATTGGGTAACCAAGCAATGATGTTATTTCTGTCCCCGGACCTACAAGAAAAGATGTTGTTGAATAAACGGTTGACTGGTCCGGATAAAGCCAGTCCATCTGCAGTGTCTGTCCGGAAAAATTGTTCGCATATGATTGGCTGACCCCGATCAGGAATACTGCAACAAAAACAACTGAAATCATGAAGAAACTTTTTCTAAACATTTTTTATCTCCTTTTTATGGGTAAAATTTACTGCTTTACTAAGTAGGAAACACGCATTTTTTATGCCAGAATCGTAACACATTGATTATTCACAACAATTTCTTTACATGCCTTTAAGGAAAAGGCCATTTTGTAAAATTTTCCGACAGTAAGGTGTCGTAAAATTTTACATTTGATCTGAAAAAGCAACAACTTTTTATCTGTTGATTTTCGGCTGAACTATTCCGCTTTTTCGGGGATTAAAGTCATGCGGAGTACAGGAAGGACTACTCGGACTGTTAACTTTATTGGCAAAATATCGTACAAGCTAAACTTTGTCCATGACTCGTTGAACTGATATCTCTAATTTCAAGACTTTGTTGCACAAGCATCATCTTAAATAATCATTTACTCTTTCAAGTTTAAAGCTTTCATCAGCAAGTACATTGTTGACAAATCTGAAAATAATCCCTCTCTGTTCAGAAGTAAGTTCAGGATAGAAAACAGGGTTTGCGACAACTGCACCTCTGAAAGCAAAAAAAGGTGCGACAACATCATAGATTTCATTATCACCTGTTAAACCAACGTATTCGTTAAAAAACAGATTTAATCCTTCGAGATATGCCCCTCTGACATCGCCGAAATTCTTTACAGAGAAGAATATATAATTTATCGTTAATGCTGTTACATCATCTGCAGGTTCACCCCATGGCCCGCGGCTCCTGTCAAGGAGTACGAAATCTACCCCACCTTTGCCCCCCCTTGCTAAGGGGGGGTGAGGGGGGGTAGAATCCTTCCCAAGGGGGGGTGAAGGAGGGGTAAACCATATATTCCCTGGATGGAAATCACCGTGTATCTGGGACAGCCTGCTGTAGCGCGGTTTCAGTCTTGCAATCCAATCCACTGATTTCTTGATGATCTCTGCCATTTCATTGTATGTAAGGGTACCGTCAGGATAGGTATCAAAGACTCCCATGAGACATTCTCCATGTCCTACGGTATCTCTGAGCTTCCTCCAGTAAAGAGTCTTTGAATCCTTTTTCACCGAATGTATCTCAGCAAGATATGAGGTCATAGCCTTTATCTTCTTTCTATCTACGTCATTGAGGGCGTCTTTCTTTGAAAATTCAGCAAGGTCATGAAAATAATGGTCACCTTCTGTCTTTTCCATCAACAGATAATATTCTTTCCCTCCACCAATGGATTTTATGGATCCGTCTTCCATCTCAGACAGCACGTCAATAGCCTTTACATGCCTAAGAAGGTTTTTGTATTCGTCAAGGTCAAGCAGGAATACCGATGCCCTGTCTGAAGGATAGTCATGTCCCAAACCTTCTGAAAGGAGGGTTTTAATAACATATGATTGAATACCGGCTGATGTTTTCAGCTCAATAAGGAAGCCAGAGCCCTGGACACCTGAACCGAGCTTTCTGATATTTATTTGAACAGCATCGGGAAAGTTTTTTTGAAGGTAGGCTTTTATGGCTGCTTCGTTGATCATATATGTCTTAAATCATCAAAAAGGCACGGCATAGTATTTGAACGGATTCTTTTGCCGATAGTCATATAAAAATATTGAAAATCAAGAGGCAAAAGCCCTCGGAGGTCGATACGACCGAGAATGAGTGAAAATACTATGCCGTGCCTTTTTGACTATACTCACATCTCCCCAAAATTATTTCTGTATCTCTCTATAAAATCTTCATAAGTAAAATAATGCTCCTGAGTCCCGTATTTCCCTATCGCATAAGCAGCCGCAACAGTTCCCATCCTCGCTGCAGTTTGAATATCTCTACCGGTAACAATGCCCTTAAGCAGTCCTGCCCTGTATGCATCACCTGCACCTGTTGGGTCTACAACATCATGAACCTTTGTCGCGGGAATCCTTGCATCAAATTCAGAAGTGCTTATAAGAGAGCCATTTTCTCCGAAGGTTGTAATAATGGTCTTTGTAATCCCTAACAGCTCCTTTTTGTCCATGCCTGTGATTTTCATAATCAACTCAAGTTCATAATCATTTGAGATGAGTAACATTGAGCCATCAAGCCACTCTTTCAGATTCTTCTTTTCCCATATTGTAAGAGACTGGCCAGGATCACATATATAACGTATGTCTTTGCTCCTGCACATCCTTGCATATTCAATCATGTCATCAAGGTTTCCAGGTGCAATCAGGGCAATCGAGCTTTCGGCTTTTGAATCAGTAAACTGGTATCTGGATGGATATTTCATCGCACCAGGATTAAATCCTGTTATCTGGTTGTCTGCCCTGTCAGTTGTTATATATGCACCTGCAGTAAATTCTTCATGAATTATCTTGATGCCATCCACTGGAATGTTATTCTTTTCAAGCCAATCAAAATAATTTTTATAGTCTTTCCCTATTGTGGCAATAATAAACGGCTTCTCATTCAGAAGGCTGAGGGAATAAGCTATATTCCCGGCAGTGCCTCCAAATTTTTCGACCATTCCGTTGACATTGAAACATACATTCAGGATGTGTATTTTGTCCGGCAGGATGTGGTCTGAAAATTTACCTGGAAAGTCCATGATCCTGTCATATGCCAGAGAACCTGAAATATAAATGTTCATCATGTCTCCCTTCCCCTTTGATCACGTATCTTTACAAATCTCGCGCAAGAGATTTTCAGCAACCTTCTTGTTAAACCCTTCTATCCCTGCAATCTCATCAATACTCGCCCTTCTTATAGCCTCTATACTACCATATCTCCGTAAAAGGGCAAGTCTCCGCTTCTTTCCTATGCCAGTAATCTTTTCAAGAGGTGATTGCAGGAGTTCTTTTGCCCTTAACTTCCTGTGATAACCTATAGCAAATCTGTGCACTTCATCCCTTATTTTTTTCAGGAGAATGGACGACCGTCTTCCATCTTCGAGGGTTACAGGGACTGGCGATGTTGTAAGATATGCCCTGTCCGGGTCCTTTGCAATAGCAATAAGCATCGGCGTTTTGGGTAATAACTTGATATTCTTATTGATAACCCTTTTCGCTATACCAAGCTGTCCTTCACCTCCATCAACAATAATGAGGCCAGGCATATCCCCCTCAAGGTTTTTTATTATCCTCTCGATTATCTCCTCCATCATCGAATAATCATCAACCCCCTGCACCGTCTTTATCTTCAACCTCCTGTACATATCCTTCCTGAACTCACCTTCAGTCCAGTAAACGAATGCACCTACAGATTCATTCCCGGATATAGTAGAGACATCAAAGGCACCGATATCTTCAGGAGTTCTTTCAAGGCTCAACTTTTCCTTGATCTCTTGTAACAGATCATCGAGCCTGTGTTCCTTCTTCTCTCTGAAAACCAGACTCGCATTTTCCAATGCCATATCAATAAGTTCCTTTTTCTTCCCCTCCTTTGGAATAAATATTTTCACAGTTTTTTCTTTCCGATGAGCAAGCCACTTCCTGAGTGAGTTTGATTCTATGGGTAACACAGGCAGTATTATTTCAGATGGAGGGATAATCTCCTTTGAATAAAACTGTGTCACAAAATTGTGCATTAATTCCCTGTCCGAGATATTCTCGATATGCTTGATGAAGAGATCCTTTGAGCCTATCATAATCCCATTCCTTATAAAGAAAATCATAAATGATGCTGTGTCATTCTCTCGATAAAATCCGATTACATCTACATCTCCGAGCTCTGGTGCAACAACCTTCTGTGATTCAAATGCACGCTCGAGTGCCTTAATTCTGTTTCGTATCTGAGCAGCCTCTTCAAATCTCATCTCCCCGGAAAACCTTAACATCTTTTTATCGAGATCCTCTATCAGACCTTTTCTCTCACCACCAAGGAAAAGTCTTACCTCCTCAATAAGTTTCATATATTCTTCCCTGCTTATAAGTCCTGCACAGGGTGCAAGACACCTGCCCATCTGATGTTGAATGCAAGGACGCATTGGTTTATCGAGTGAATATCTGCAAAACCTTATCCGAAAGTTTCTCCTTATAAATGCAAGGGTTTCCCACATGGAACCTGAAGGGACATAAGGACCAAAGTATAAAGCACCATCCTTCTTTATCCTTCTTACAACCTCGAGCCGTGGCCATTGCTCATGAACAGTCAGCTTTAAATAGGGATAATTTTTGTCATCCCTCAGGATCACATTAAACCTTGGCTTGTGTTGCTTTATCAGGTTTGCCTCGAGCACAAGGGCTTCGAGCTCATTGTCTGTAACAATATACGTAAAATCTCTCACATCCCTCATCATTGCTGCCATTAATCCCCCTCTGCCCCCCTTTATTAAAGGGGGGTGGGGGGAGATTTTTTTCGCTGATTTCTGGAAGTAACTCCCCAGCCTGTTTCTGAGGTTTTTTGCCTTGCCGACATACAGTATGCGTTCCTTTGCGTTTTTGAATGTATAAACGCCTGGTTTTGAGGGTATCTGAGATAGTTTTTCAAGCATGATTGTAATCTTAACAGAGGGGTATAAAACGGTCAATCATTCGCATAGAGATTTTGACAAGTATGTTGACAAATATAATTTTAATTCTATATTGTAACTGCAAAGGACTTCATAACCCTCTTTTACAATTATTGAAACCTGCATAACAAAAGTCCGTTATGGTCGTCATTCCGGACTTGATCCGGAATCCAGGATTTCCCATGAAACTTTTGGATTCCTGCCGGAGTTTGTCCCGTACTTGATACGGGGCAGGGATGACAAGAATTCAATGATACAGAGGACATTATTTTTGGTTCTTTCGTAAAAAAGTTGAAAAGCATTCTAATAACCACAGAGACACAGAGGCACGGAGATTGACATATAAAAAAAGAAGCCATAAAAAAAGAAAAAATATTGAAACCTAAGCTGAGCGATTTACAGTAAAAAACCACAGGGAAAAATCACTTAAAGGGTGATGGATAGTTGTTATAATACGTTTACCAAAAACAAAAATCTATCACCCAATAAGTGAGGAAATTATGAAAC